>JAQTLI010000299.1 GCA_028714995.1 Methylobacter sp.
CTTTTGCGACAGGAAGCGGAACTGGAGTTGCAAAAACTGGAACATAAAAAGAAGCTGCTGCAACAAATTGAAAAAGAAGATGAAATACAGCGGCAGCAGCAAGCGCTGAAAGCTGAAAATATGAAGCGGCTGCTTGACGAGCAGGGACAGCAATATTCTGAGCAATATGTCATAAAAACACGCTTGCATTCGGAAAAAATAAAACATGAAAAGCAGTTGCAAGAAATAGAAGAAAGTGAGGGCATCGAGTACAAAAAGAATCAGCAGATCAGGCAACAGCAACTTGATCGGCTAGTGCAAATGAAAAAACGCGAGCACGAGATTTTTTTGAAAGAGCAGCAAGTAGCCGCAGAAATTAAAGATATGGAGCTACGCTCTGATGTGGCTAAGAAAAAAAATGAGTTTATGCGTCAAGAAATTGATTTACTGGCACTTGAAAAGCAGAGAGTCGAATTGGCGCACACTATAAAAAAGGTCAGTAAAGATATTGATAAACTCTAAAGAAACAGGGGACAGATATATCAAGACAGCTTTATGAAACGTTGATGTAAAAGTTCAGGTTTGATTGAGTAATTTTAATAAATAATCGGAACTAATCATGACAACAAATTTGCTAGGAGTGCAGCGGGTTATTCGGACAATAAGGCACCGATAATCGATTCGGCCGTACCGAGATAATAATAGCCGTCACCATGGCTGACTACCCGTTGATAGGGCTGGGCGTCAAATTCGGTGAGGTAAGCAATGGCGTGAGTTTTGATTAGGCAGTAAATATCCTCACCCTCCTGTAAAGCCATTTCCCGGCAAGCTCCCGGCGTAATTTCTGCCAGCAGCGTACTGCCACAATCGATTTGCACGATCAGGCTTTCTCCGCTAAGAATCAGTGCGCAGATTCGGCCCTTGATTTGGTTTTGAATCGATATGCCATCGATATAGCTGCGCGATAAGGCTATATCGTTGGCGCGTATCGACACCTGAGCCTGACTGCCGATAGCCAAATGCGGCCGTAACGGCAAGGTCAGCGGCAGGCCGAAACTATTGGCCAGGCTGCAACCGGATAAATAGTTGTGGCTGCTGATGGTTACCGGCAAAATGTTGTCGATCTGGCGGATACCCAGATAGCGTAGCATGCCTTGTTGTTTGGTGACTTCAAGCAACGAGCCTTTGTGCAGCACTTTGCCTTGTTCCAGTACGATCAGCCGGTCGGTCAGCCCCAGGATTTCACCCAAGGACTGGCTGGCATACAGTACCGGCAAGCCAAGTTCATTCTGCAAGCGTTTCAGAATCGGCAGCAGTTGTATTCGGTAACCATTGCCGATCGCGGCAAAGGTTTCATCCAATAACAATAATTGAGGTGATTTCAGCAGTGAGCGGGCCAATGCCACCCGCTGGCGTTCACCGGCGGAGAGCAGTTCGATGGTGTGATCGAGGATGGAGCCCAATTCCAATAACCCGACCAAATAGTCCAGTTTGAAAATACGGCGGTGTTTGAGCGTGCGATGATAAGCGGCGGTCAGATTGTCCCGAACAGTTTCAACCGAATCGGTGCAGTCGATCTGCAACACGGCACCTACAGGACGCTGTTCGCGCGGCATCATGATACCCTTGCGGCTGTCGAACAGGATTTTGCCGTCCAGCACGATATGCCCGCTTTGCGGCTGAATGGTGCCGGCGATCAAGCCGAGCACCGTACTTTTGCCGGCACCGGATTTGCCGAACAGGCCGACGCTTGTGTCGCTGATCGACAAGCGCGTGGTTAAGTCGAAATATCCCCGACGCAGTTTTACATTCATTTCCAGCAGCATGAATATCTCCGTTAATTAAGGGCAACCCGGTAGCAACCGACGAAAATCGGTTTGCAGCCGGGTTGCACTGCATATCAACCGGCGACAGCCAGAATCACCGCACCGGCCTTAAACACGGCCGTGGCAGCTTGGCCTTTGCTCAAGCCCAAGGCTTCGACGCTATCGTTGGTCACAGTGGCGGCAATCTGTTCGCCGCCCTTTAACTCGATATCGACTTCGGCGTTGACCGCGCCAGGTTTAACCTGGGTTACAGTGCCTTGCAACTGGTTACGCGCCGAAAGTCGGTAGCCGCCGAAATCGGTGACGATAATGATTTGCGGGGCTTTGACCAGTGCCACCACTTTCATGCCGGTTTTGATCGCCAGCGTTTCGGCTGATTCCTTGGTAATGGAGGCGACGATGGTTTCGCCGCCTTTCAAGCCAACATGAACTTCGGCATTCACTGCACCGATACGCACTTCGCTGACGGTACCGGTAAACTGATTACGTGCACTTGCTTTCATGATAGATCTCCTCGGTGTTGATTAATTTAATATTGATGTACCCTTGATCTGCACATAAACCGCCATGCCGATCTGCAAACCCAGCAACAGCGCCGATTTGCGGGTGATGTGAGACAGCAACGATTGATTGCCGACTTTTACTTGTACCACAGTCTGGCTGTCGCGACCATCGGCAATGCCGGTGATAGTCGCAGGCAGCACATTGAGAATGCTGGTGGCGGTCGGCGCTTCAAGGGCGATGCTGACGTCGCGGGCGTAAATCTGTACCCGTAATGGCGTATCGATCGGGGCATGGACTGCCGGTAGGCTGAGTGAGCCTCCGGCAAAGGCGACACGGGTCAGATGATAGTCGGCTTCATGTTCGGCGACGGTCACCTGCCAAACCGTGGCGGCTTCCCTGTCTTGCGCCAGCGGTACGTCGAGACGGCTTTGCGTTTCCGACAGCGGCCCAGAAGCCAGCGCCTGGCCGTCCTCCAGAATCACCAGAGTGTCGGCCAGTTGCGCGACCTCCTGTTGAGAGTGGGTGACGTACAGCACCGGAATGTCCAGTTGCTGATGCAGGCGGCTTAAAAACGGCAGGATTTCCTGTTTGCGCTTGAAATCCAGCGACGCCAGCGGCTCGTCCATCAGCAGGATTTCCGGATTGAGCGCCAAGGCACGGGCGATGGCGACCCGCTGCCGTTCGCCGCCGGACAAGTGTCCCGGCATGCGCTCAATTAAGTGGCCTATGCCCAATAATTCAAGAGTTTGCATCAGTTTGACTGTACCTGAATTTTGTTTAATCCGCTTTAAGCCGTAGTGCAGGTTATCCCACACCGTTAAATGCGAAAACAGATTAGTTTCCTGAAACACATAACCCAGCGGCCGTTTATGCGTGGGCAGAAACAGGCCGCGCTTACTGTCCTGCCAAATACGGCCGTTGATTTCCAGAAAACCTTGAGGCGCATGTTGCAGCCCGGCGATGCAGCGCAACAGGGTGGTTTTACCGGAGCCGGAATGGCCGAATAAAACCGTAATGCCAGTGCCGGGCAATTGTAAATCGACATCCAATTTAAAGTCGCCGTAATCGAGCTGGAAGTGGGCCTGGATATTGGTCATGTGTGTCATTTAAGCGGGTGGGCGACGGGATGTGTTTTCAGCGCGGTGTACAGTACCAGCAGCACGCTGATCGAGAACAACAGCAGGCAGCCCGCTAGCCAGTGGGCTTCACTGTATTCGAGGGCTTCTACATGGTTGTAGATTTGCACTGACACCACGCGGGTTTTGTCGGGAATATTGCCGCCGACCATGAGTACCACGCCGAATTCGCCGACGGTATGGGCAAAGCCTAAAATGGCGGCAGTCAGGAAGCCGGGCTTCGCCAGCGGCACCACCACGCTGAAAAAAGTATCCAACGGGCTGGCGCGCAAGGTTGCCGCCGCTTCTAAAGGCTGCTCGCCGATCATGGTAAAAGAGGTTTGCAAAGGTTGCACGACAAAGGGTATGGAATATAGCACCGAGGCGATCACTAATCCGGGAAAGGTAAACGGCAATGTGCCCAAACCCAGCCAGGTCGTAAATTTACCGACTGCCCTGGCCGGCCCCATCAGTACCAGTAAATAGAAGCCCAATACCGTCGGCGGCAGCACCAGCGGCAACGCTACGACTGCGTTGATGATGCCTTTCCATGCGGAACGCGTCCGGGCAAGCCACCAGGCCAGCGGGGTGCCGAGCAGCAACATCAACAAGGTGGCGATACTGGCGACCTTGAATGTTAAAAACAATGCGCCGAGATCGGAAGAGGTTAGCATAAAATGTCCCGTTTATTATTTGGGTAGATCGTAGCCGTATTTCTGGATAATCGCCAATGCCGGGGCGGATTTTAAATAGTCCAGCAACGCCGGCGCAGCCGGGTTTACGGCACCCTTCTTCATGAGTACCGCGCCTTGCCGGATCGGCGCATAGTAATCATCTGGAATAATCCAGCCTGAACCTTTAGCAATTTTGCCGTTTTCTATAACTTGCGATAAGGCCACAAAGCCCAATTCGGCGTTAGAGGTACTCACGAATTGGTAGGTTTGCGCTATGTTTTCCCCCTGCACGAACAAGGGTTGCAATTTCTCCATGAGTCCCATCTTTTTTAATACCTCCACTGCCGCAGCCCCGTAAGGCGCCAGTTTGGGATCGGCCAAAGCCAGATGTTTAAAGCCGC
>JAQTLI010000300.1 GCA_028714995.1 Methylobacter sp.
GTCGCCGTGCACTTCAATAGGCGTGCGGTAGAGTCTTTTAAAGGAGCTGCTGTCGCCCAGGAAACCGGGCATCAGGAAATCAAATTGCGCCCAGAGCTTGCCCAGGTGATTTTCCATCGGCGTGCCGGTCAGGCAGAGCCGGTGGTTGGACTTGATCTGCCGCACCAAGCGGGCAGCCTTGGACAAGGGGTTTTTAATGGTCTGGGCCTCGTCCAGAATCAGATAATGGTAGTCGTGCTCCAGCAGCGTTTCCTCATCTCTGGACAGCAAGGGATAGGTGGTCAGGATCAGGTCGTAGTCCCTGATTTTGTAGAACAGCTGTTTGCGTTCGGTTCCCTGCAAGATCAGGACTTTCAAGTCCGGCGTAAAGCGCTCGGTTTCACGCCGCCAGTTGCTCATCAAGCTGGTCGGCGCGATGATCAGGCTCGGTAAAGGCATCCGGCCGCTTTGTTTTTCTATCAACAGATGGGCGAGTGTCTGTATGGTTTTACCCAGGCCCATATCGTCGGCAAGGATGCCGGAAAAATTGTATTCGCGTAAAAATTGCAGCCAGTTGAGTCCTTGCTGCTGGTAGGGACGCAGTTCCGCCTGCAAGTTGTTGGGCAGAGTGACATCCTGAATGCCGGTAAAGTTTTTTAATTTCTGTCCCAGTTCCCGGAGCGCTTCGCCGCCGTTTAAAGAAAACAGGCCTGCGCCATGTTCTTCCAGATCTACCAGACTGGCGGCATTAAAACGGGACAGTTTCAGCTCACCGTCTTTCCCCATCGTGCTGCTGTTAAACAGCTCAAGCAGCACGTTCAGGAAGGGTTTGATTTTGGCGCTGGGCAGGGTCAGGTAATGGTGTTCATCAATCGCCAGGTTTAGGATGTCGGGAAGATTTTCCGGGTCGTAGTTTTCCAGTACCGGCATAATCAAGGGCAGTAAAGGCAATGACTGACCATCAAGCCTGATATTGAAACGCATCTCAAACCAGTCAGTCTGGCTTTCGCTGATTTCGGCATCCCAGTTCTGGGCGGTTTGAAAGTTAAGCAGAAAACTGTCCTCGATATCGATAATCCAGCCTTCCTGTTCCAGCCCGAAAAGCGTGTGCTGGAGAAAGTCCCCCCAGCGTGCGGCGCTATCCATAGTGGATTTTTCGGCCGGGCTGAACAGCACCAGTTCCTTCAAGCCGGTATCATCAGAAGGGGCTACGGTGAAGCCCATTTCCTCAAGACGGGTGATTGCAATGCGTTCCATTTCCAGGTTGCGTTTAATGCGTAAAAGCCCCTGATCCGTTTTTACGAAGCTAGATTGTTCGGGGGGAAATGCAGAAATTATCCACCCCCCGTACACAAAAGCTACGGCCATGAAATGTGTATAACGCAGAGGATTTACTTGCCGGCCAAACAGCAATAATTTGGGGGTAGGGGTCAGCTCATTTAGCTCAGTCAGTTCGACTTTTTTCGGGGCAGGCAGGTGCAGGTTCGGGTGCTCAACGGTCAGTCGAAAACTGAACTCATCGGCATACTCGGCGGGAATGCGCGGTGCGGATAACATTTTTCTTAATTGATCGGCTGTAA
Organism: Methylobacter sp.; assembly: GCA_028714995.1. Lineage (GTDB taxonomy): Bacteria > Pseudomonadota > Gammaproteobacteria > Methylococcales > Methylomonadaceae > Methylobacter_A. The sequence continues at coordinate 1,560 of JAQTLI010000300.1, forward strand.
GAATGGGCGGATTAAATTCACCTATCTCGCCTAAAGCGGCGTCCAGATATTGCGGCGGATCGGTTAGCAGCAGTTCTGCTGCCGGCACGATGCCAACCGTTAATTTGTAATCGCCTTGATTCGATCGCAGCCAGTCAAATTGTAAATCCCGGTTAGCCCCGGTTTTCAGTGGCGGGTTTTCGGTGTCCTGGCAGAATAATCGGCCCGTTAGCAGTAACTTTGATAAGGCGACATAGCCTATCTCGCCATCAAGCAGGGGTTCGCCTTGATAAGAAGTATTCAGCGCACTCAGCAGTTTTGCAATTTCCTCATCCTGTGGCTGTATATAGCTGGCATAGTTATAGCTGTAACGGATGTTGTTCAGGGTTGTTTTTCGGCCTTTACCCAGGCCACCGGATTTTTTTTCTTTGGTGATCAGGAAATCAACAGTGAATTCATGTTTAGTGCTGCTAGGCTTTAGGATGTAAACGATAAACTCTTGATGAGTATCGGGTTGCGGAGCTTGTGCAGAAAAACTATCCAGCCAGTTTAAACAGCTGGGACTTGCATCCGATGAAGAGCCTTGATTAAAGCTTTGATACATCAGGCAGGCAGCGGCAACATGTTTGCAGTTATAGCCGACCGGACACGAGCAGTCACCATCGATCTCGGCAGCACTATAGTCAGGACGCCAGACTATGCGAATGTTTTGATTGTACGGATTTTGTTGGGTGCCTTTAACGGATGCATTAAGTTGTACAAACAGGGCGCCTTCACTTTTAACAGTAAAATTAGTTACCTGGCCTTTTTCAAAATAGCTTCTTCCACGTTCGTAAGAACCATCTCCGCATTCGTAACGTATGTCAGAGAGGAGAAGTTTTTTGGGGTTATTCATAAAAGCAAAAAGGTGAATGGCGGAGTTACTAAAGCCCTATTGTATACTTCAATCTGGCGCAGTTGAAAGGATGGAATCAGTATCTTTACGAATAGATTTATTGATGATTTTCTGGTTTAGTATAACCGTTCCGGTAGTAGGAAATGCCGATTGAAAAATCAGGGTTCTGTCCAGACGTCAGACATCGAACGCCATACAATTTAGATATTGGGAGAAATAACATGAAATGGTATTTATTACCCATCTGTTTGTTGCTGAATGCATGTGCAAATCTGCCGCCTGCGATCGAACATGCCCCCGCTTATGATCTTGGTTATAAGGAGGCAAGCCAGAATATTGCCAAATATAAAAATTCTCCTGTGCGCTGGGGCGGCATTATTGTTGATGTTGAAAATGAGCAAACAAAAACGCTGGTGCAGGTTTTGTACTACCCACTCGAAGGAGATGGACGTCCAGATTTTGACGAACAAAATCAAGGGCGCTTCCTCATTGAAGTGCCTGAGTTCCTTGACCCCGCCATTTATACAGCAGGCAAGGAAATCACTGCTGCGGGCATACTTAAAGGCGATGACGAGCGCACCATAGGCAAAAAAGTTATGCGGCTGCCGTTGGTTTTAGCCACGACGACCTATTTATGGTCAAGTTGGGATCGCTATTATGATTACTACGGCTATGGTTTTGATTACTACCCTTATTACGGCGGTTATGGCTATTATCCTTATTATTGGGGCGGATACTATCGACCCTATCCTTATTACCGCTATTGGTAAACCATGATCATTTAACAGCAATTTCCGCCGGAACCTGATTTGTCCTGATGTGCTCCGCCTTTGGTTTCTGAAACGGAACGGATCGTACCTGATTTGCAGCACCAGGGTGTATCCGGTTTGGCTGCCGCCGGTGCGATGCCGATAAAGTCGTTGCCGTAGGTTTCGCCGGTAAGCAGATTGTAATTGCGTTCGCAAACTGCCATGCGCTGGCCCCTGAAGTAGACGTGTCCTTCATCGTCATACACTTCGGAGTAGGGGCCGCGATAGATAACAGCATGGCCTTTATCAAGTTGGGGTTCGTCCTGAGGCTTCACTGCGGTGATGGTGACGGAGCGGAACTCCAACCCTTCAACAACCTGCCACGGCTGGCTTTCCCATTTATCGTAACTGACGGCAATAAAACCGGCGTTGATAAAGGCCTCCAGAAATTCATGCTCCTGTAGCGCGCCGGAAATGCAACCGCTCCACAGGTGCTGGTCCTGCTTTAAATGCTCGGGCACAAGTTCGTCGCTGACGATGTCCGAAATAGCGACGCGGCCGCCCGGTTTAACAACGCGGAAGATTTCCCGTACCAGCTGTTCCTTGTCGCTGTCATGCACGAGGTTGAGTACGCAGTTGGAAACCACCAGGTCTACCGAGTTGCCCTGAATCAATGGCGATTCTTTGCGCTGTTTTTCCTGCCAGGCGCGTAAGGCGATAACATCTTCGGCCTTGCGGACAGGGTTTTCTGCCAGGTGTTTATCCATGGCTGCCAGATCCAACGCCAAATCCTGAATTTGCCCCTTAACGAACTCGACCCGGTTTGAGCCAAGTTTCTTAATCATTTCATCCTGATATTTGCGGGCCAGCGCCAGCATGTCATCATTCATGTCGACGCCGATAACCTTGCCTGACTCGCCGACTAATTGCGCGGCCATGTAACAGATCTTGCCCGAACCGGAGCCTAAATCCAGTACCACGTCACCTTTTTTCACGTAGCGTGACGGATCGCCGCAGCCGTAATCTTTCTCGATGATTTCCTGTGGCAGGATTGCCAGCAGTTCGCGGTCATAATCGACCGCGCAGCATAAGTCGGCCTGCCTTGATTCCGCGCCTTCTGAGTAGCGTTCTAAAACACCTGTTTCTATGGTCATTTTGATTCCTTATAAATAATGGTCACGAATAAAGTGGGGTCAGTCCAGCGCGCCGCCGCAACTGCTGCCTTGCCCTGCCGTGCAGCCGTAACAATGCTGGCGAACGGTAATGGCAGAATTGTTTAGCGGCAAATGGATTAAATCACTCAGGTGCGTTTTGC
>JAQTLI010000301.1 GCA_028714995.1 Methylobacter sp.
CAGGTTCGAGGTAGTAAAACGCATCTACTTATTCAAAATCAAGACCAGCCTTTCTCCAAGCCTCCGCTCCTCCCTCAAGATTAGTTAAGTTACGGTAACCTAACTCATAAAGAGACCTTGCGGCTGCATTTCCCATAGGGCCGCCTTGGCAATACAAATAAATAGCAGTATTTTTATCTTCAGGAAATTTGTTTTTGTATTTCTCGATTTCGTTGTAAGGAACGAAAAGATCAGTGCCTTTTATATGCTGTTGCTCGGGCGTGTGAACGTCAACAAGGAATATATCCTCATTTTGCATGATTCGGTTTAATTCAGTCGCGGTTATAACTTTCAGATAGTCTGGCTTTTGAAACATGCAGCCAGTAATGATGAACATAAAAACCATGATGGGAAATAGTAGTTTTTTCATAACAATAGTCTCGGAGTTCATAAAAAAACAACTCATTGATAACCTAAAAGCGTATCAACTCATTCATACGGGGGCAACCAAGTGATTCAGTTTTTAATCTAACTGAAAATCGCAGTAAATTGAAGAAAAATTATGATTATTTATAATTAAGTATATTAGCTTTAACAATGTATGGCTTCGCACTCCAGAATTGCTTCTTAAACTGTTCTGTATATTTTTTACGGGCTGATTAGATGCTTTTTTCTTTTTTGGTTTTCATTGGACACCTCGGGATTAGAGATTACTTTACTTAGTTGCGTGTCCGTAAAATTGGGGAAAGATCATTGCTACGCGACGCAGAAAAGTGTTCAGTCTTTCCTCAACTGATCCCGGATGGGCAGTTGGCGGATGCGTTGACCGGTAGCGGCAAAAATCGCGTTGCACAATGCCGGTGCAATGGGCGGGACACCCGGTTCGCCCACCCCGCCGAGCGGCGTGTCGAATTCGGTTGTGGGCAGCAGATGAACCCGAATTTCGCGGGGCGCTTCATCCATTCGTGTGAGTTGATAGGCATGGAAGTTATCCTGCATCACCGCGCCCTCCTTAAAGCTGATTTCGCCTAGAGTAGCCAGGCTGATTCCCATAATGCAGGCGCCCTCCATTTGGGAACGAATGCGTTCCGGATTGACCTGCGGACCGCAATCCACGGCGATGTCGATTCTGGGTATGCTGAGCTTGCCTTGCTCGTCAACAGCCGCCTCCGCTACGACGGCGACATAAGTGACAAAACTGTAATGGGACGCCAGGCCCAATCCCCGCCCATTCGGTAGTACGCGACCCCAGTTGGCTTCACGGCAAACTGCCTCAATCACCCGGCGCAGGCGTCCGGTGTCCACCGGGTACACATCGGGTGATTCACCCTGATTCCAGGTATCGTCAAGGGTGCGAGGATCAATACGGCGTGGAGGGCCGATCAGGTCAAGCAGGAAATCCTTGGGATCGCGTCCTGCCGCCGTAGCCAGTTCGGCTACGAAGGACTGGATGGCGAAGGCATGGGGGATGTTGGACACTGAACGAAACCAGCCAATGCGAGTATGCGCTTCTGCCGCCGGATTTTCTATGCGTAGATTGGCAATGGCGAAGGGCACATTGATGACGCCCATACCGAGTTCGGCCGGCATCTGGTGCTTGCTGTCGGGGCCGAAAGTGGAAGAAATGGATGGAGCCACCGTTCTGTGCAGCCAGGCCACCGGTTTGCCCTGGTTATCCAGTCCAGCTTCCAGCCGCTCGACTGAAACCGTGTGGAAATAGGAGTGGTGCAGGTCGTCCTCGCGCGTCCATGTCAGCTTGACCGGCTTGCCGTTCATCGCCTGCGATAATAGCGCGGCTTCGATGACGTAGTCGGGTATAGATTTGCGTCCAAAAGCGCCGCCCAAAAGAGTAACATGCACGGTAACCTTGTCTTCCGGCAGCTTGAGCCATTTGGCCACGCGATCCCGGGATGCCTGAGGGGACTGTGTGCAGGCCCATATCTCGCACGCTCCCTTGACGATACGGGCTGTCGCCGCGGGTGGTTCGATCGGGGCTTGGGCGAGATGCGGGGCGTAATATTCAGCTTCCACATGTTTGGCCGCGCTTTTTAGCGCAGTCTCGACGTCCCCGTCGTTGCGTACCACTTTTCCCGGTTTACGCGCTGCTGCTTCGAGTTCGGCCTTGTATGCCACGGAATCGTAAGTACCGTGAGGCCCTTTGTTCCATTCGATCTTGAGCGCCTTGCGCCCCTGGATGGCTGACCAGGTATTGCTGGCAATCACGGCAACTCCCCCGAGCGGGTTGAAGTCGGCGGGCGGAGGGCTACTCGGGAGTTCTACCACCTTAACCACGCCGGACACCTTGAGGGCATCCTTGGCATCGTAACGCAAGACCTTGCCGCCGAATACGGGTGGGCGTGCGACCACTGCGTAAAGCATGTCATTGAGACGGGTGTCGATGCCGTACTGTGCCCGGCCCGTGACTATATCCTGCCCGTCATAAATCCCGACCTGCCCCTTGCTGATATAGCGAAAATCCGCCGGCTTCTTCAGACGCAAGGTTTCCCGAGCAGGCACTGGGAGTTTGGCCGCGGCCTTGGCCAGCTGACCATAGCCGAGGGTTCTGCCGGTGGCAGGATGAAGGACTTGATGCTGCTCGGCACGGACTTCCTGGACCGGCACTTGCCATTGCGCCGCCGCAGCCGTTTCCAGCATGGTGCGGGCGGCCGCGCCGACCCGGCGCATCGGCATAAAGAAATGACGCATGCTGCGGGAGCCATCGGTATCCTGGTTGCCGTAATGCGGTTCGTCGCCGGGCGCCTGCTCGACCCGTACACGCTGCCAGGCGGCTTCGAGTTCGTCGGCCACCACCATCGGGAGGCTGGTGCGTATGCCTTGTCCCATTTCCGAACGGTGGCAAATTATTGTCACCGTGCCGTCGTCCGCTATTGCGACGAATACCAGCGGGTTATCTACCCAGCCGTGCGGCATGGCATCGGCGCCATACTTATTACCCACGGGCGCGGCAGTTTCGTCTGGCCTGGTCAGCGAGGGAAAGCCGGCGGCCAGTACAAATCCGGTGAGGGCCAGATCCTTGAGAAAAGCGCGTCGACTGATGTTGGCAATATGCAGGTTGCCGTCGTCTGCGTTCGAGATGTCAGCACTCAATTCGGGGCGATCCAGTGGCTTTTTCATGGCTTGACCTCCGTTAATCCGGCGACCTGCTTGATCGCGGCGCGTAGGCGGCAATAGGTGCCGCACCGGCAGATATTGCCGCTCATTGCCTTGTCGATATCGGCATCGGTGGGTTTTGGGGTTTGTTTGAGCAGCGCCGTGGCGGCCATTATCTGGCCGGGTTGGCAATAACCGCACTGTGGTACACCCAGCGTTAACCAGACTTCCTGGACCTTTCGTCCTGTTGCGTCCTGGTCGATGGCTTCGATCGTCACTATTTTCTTGCCGACGGCGGCCGAGATGGGAGTCGAGCAAGCGCGAGTGGGTTCTCCGTCGAGATGCACCGTACAGGCTCCGCATAAAGCCATGCCGCAGCCGAATTTGGTACCTGTCAGGCCCAGGTGGTCGCGCAGGGCCCAGAGGAGGGGGGTATCCGTCGGTAAGTCGATCTGACGGGGCTTGCCGTTGATATTGAGCATAATCATTGGATATTTCCCCCTTCAGTCATCAAAAGTACAAGGCGTCCTTATCGTAGTGTAAAGGGACGCAAGTGCATTGAACTGAATCTTACTCGTGTTGCATCGCCCAGTAAAGGAACCTGAGCAGAGGTTCGTGTCAGGATTTTTAACCGATTACTATTCCATTACCGACAGACCCTTACTCAATGGTTCGCCGCGGCCACCCCGTCTCACCAGTACCATTTCACTGACAATGGACAGAGATATTTCTTCTGGCAACTTCGCACCGAGATCCAGTCCGGCGGGAGCGCGTACCTTGGCAAGGCTGGATTCGGGGAAGCCTACCTGCGCCAATCGTGCCAATACCAGGTTCGCCCGCTTGCGGCTGGAAACCAGCGCGATATACAGGGCTTCGGATTGCAACGCACGGGTGAGGGAGTCATAGTCGCCCTTGTGATGAGTGGCTATCACCACGAAATCACCCGGCTGTGGCTGCAATTGTTGATAACGGCAATCGTCGCTGATGATACGGTGGGCGGCGGGAAAGCGCTCCGTAGCGGCCTGCGGGTCATTGACGACCACCTCGAATCCTAGTCGGCAGGCGAATTCGCAGAGACTTTCCACGATGCGGCCATGCCCCATGAGCCAGAGTACCGGTTTGGGCAAGATCGGTTCGACGTACACCCGCATGCTGCCGCCGCACGGCATGCCCGCACCGAAAACTTCGTCATTCAGGTCGATTTCAATCACGCAAGGTTCCCCTGTTTCAAGACATTCAAGTGCCGCACTGGGCACCATGGATTGCGCGCACCCGCCGCCAACCCAGCCGGCAATGACCTTGCCGGAGAGGTCAAGCAGCGCTTTGGCCGCAGGTTTGGCCGAGGATGAGCCCAGTATTTCCACTACGGTGGCCAGGGC
>JAQTLI010000302.1 GCA_028714995.1 Methylobacter sp.
GGGTTAGTGTTAGTGCTTCTGATATCGGCTTTGGCTGCGATTTATAGCAAATACTATTCGCGATTGGTTTTTATTGAGATTCAAAAGCAGGAAAGAGCTTTGGACCAATGTGAAGTGGAATGGGGTCAGCTGCAATTGGAACTGACAACTTTAGCCGAACAGAACCGGATTGAGCTAGTGGCACGGGAGCAATTGAAATTGGTTATGCCGGCACGGGAAAAAATTATTTATATAAAGCCCTAAGTGATGAGTTTTCAAGGCAAAAATAAAGCAAGAAACGCGGTAAGTAATTATTCGGGCAGGTCGCATCGGTTCCCTACCGATTGCGATACTTCCGCCATCCATGGCAGTCGAAGGAAAATGGTTATCATATTTATGATGACTTGTATGGTGGTGCTGTTTGGTAGAGCTGTTAATTTGCAGGTGCTTAATAAGCAGTTTTTAAAAGAACAGGGCGACATGAGGCATGTCAGTGATGTGTCTGTTTCCGCATATAGGGGCATGATAAAGGATAGAAATGGCGCGCCGCTGGCTATCAGCACCCCTGTTGAGTCTATTTGGATTAATCCGCAAGAGCTTAAGGCGGATAAAAAAGACGAGATTAGGCAAATGGAAAAGTTGCTGAATTTGCCGAAGGGCAAGGTGTTTGAGCAGCTTGGGGGCGATTCACATAAGCAGTTTGCTTATATTGCGCGCCAGATAAATCCCGGGATTGCTGATCAGGTAAAAGCGTTAAAGCTTGAAGGTGTTTATTTCGAGCGAGAGTTCAAGCGTTTTTATCCAGCAGGAGGAGTTTCTGCTCATTTGGTTGGTTTTACCAATATTGATGATATTGGTCAGGCGGGAATTGAAGCAGGGTATGAAAAGGTATTAAAAGGCATTCCGGGCAGCAAGCGAGTTATCAGGGATGGGCAGCGCAGAATTATTGAAGATATTGAAAACATAAAAGAGCCTGTTGCGGGAAAAGATCTTGAGTTAAGTATTGATCAGCGCATCCAATATTTGGCTTATCGGGAATTACAGCTGGCGGTTAACGCTAACAAGGCCAAATCAGCGGCGTTAGTGGTATTGGATGCAAAGAACGGAGAGATTCTGGCGGCAGTGAATCAGCCGTCATTTAATCCCAATACAAGAAAAAGTTTAAAGGAAAGTCTATACAGGAATAGAGCGTTAACGGATGTATTTGAGCCGGGGTCAACGGTTAAGCCATTTGTTGTTGCAGCTGCCTTAGACGGAAAATATGTTCGGCTTGATGAGGTTTTTGAAACGCATGGAGTCTACAAGGTAGGGCGTCATTTGGTTAAGGATGTGCACAATTATGGGGCACTGGATCTGACCAACGTGTTGAAGAAGTCAAGCAATGTTGCGGTAAGTCAGATGGCGTTGAGAATGCCTCCTGAATATTTTTGGGGGATATATAACAAGCTCGGCTTTGGAGTTGCGCCTGAGTCAGGTTTTCCTGGTGAAGCGAGCGGCAGCTTGTTGGATTATCAAGGCTGGGGCGAATTTGAGCGTGCGACCCTGTCATTTGGTTATGGTCTGAGTACCTCTGCATTGCAATTGGCAAAAGCCTATACGGCTTTGGCAGATAATGGAATCTTGCATTCAGTTAGCTTACTGAAACGAGATGAAGATAATGACATGCAGCGCGTTTTCTCAGCTAAAACGGCCAAGAGAGTCAGAGCAATGTTGGAAACTGTAATTATGAAAGATGGCACAGCTTACGAAGCCAGAGTGGATGGTTACAGCGTTGCCGGTAAAACAGGAACAGTAAAAAAAGCGAGTGCAGGTGGGTATACGGAAAAAAGTTATTTTTCGGTTTTTGCCGGAATGGCTCCAGCAAACAATCCGCGCCTGATTATTGTAGTCATGATTGATGAGCCTTCTGCTGGTCAATATTACGGCGGCTTGGTTTCAGCACCGGTATTTTCTAAAGTGATGGCAGGTGCATTGAGAGTGCTGGAGGTTGCTCCTGATCAGGAGGGTAGCATGCCGGTTTTACTGACACGGCGAGCCTTATAATACTGTTTTTATGAGGCTGAAAGATTTATTAGAGGGGCTGGCGGTTGTTGATAAGGATATGTCGATTAACGGCTTGTCCTTGAATAGTCGGACAGTAGCTTGCGGAAATGTATTTATTGCTCTGGCCGGAGCTAAGCAGCATGGTCTGCTGCATGTTGAACAAGCCATTAATAATGGAGCTTGCGCTGTAATTTTTGATCCAGCGGGAAATGGTAGGCAGCTGGCGGAACAGATTAATAATGTGTCTGTTATAGAGATAGAAAATCTGGGATTGAAATTGGGCGAAATAGCTGCCCGTTTTTATGGCGATCCTTCAAGATGTATGAATGTTATTGGTATCACCGGAACCAATGGGAAAACGTCCTGCAGCCAGTTTTTGAGTCAACTGCTGGATGACTGTGGAATTATAGGGACACTGGGCTGGGGTGAGTGGGGCAAGCTCAGCAAGACGCTGAATACCACGCCTGATGCCTTGGCAGTTCAGCAGATACTGGCGGAATTGCTAAAGGATAAAAAACAAACTGTAGCGATGGAAGTTTCGTCACATGGTTTGGAGCAGGGCCGGGTTAATGGAGTGACTTTTAAAGGCGCTGTATTTACCAATATTAGCCGCGATCATCTGGATTATCACGGTACTATGGAGGCTTATGTGCAGGCCAAGTTAGAGCTATTGAAAAAGCCCGGATTGGCCTTTGCTGTGGTGAATCTGGATGATTCCTATAGCGACCAGATTATCGCAGTGGTACCCGAATCGGTAGATGTGTGGGGCTATAGTGTTCTGGGAAAAAAGTCAGATTTACCGGCGACGGTTCATGCGGAAAATATTCTGCATAAAATGGATGGGATTGAGTTTGATGTGCGCTGGACGACTGAGACTCAGCGAGTGAAAGTGCCGCTCTATGGTGATTTTAATATAGAGAATGTCTTGGCTGTTTTGACTGCAATGCTGGCTATGGGCGTTCCTCTGACAGAAGCCGCTGAAAAGCTGGCGCATATAAAGCCGGTCACAGGGCGTATGGAGCGTTTTGGTGAAGAGGCTGGGCCGATGATTTTTGTTGATTATGCTCATACGCCGGATGCTTTGGACAAAGTGCTATCCAGTTTGCGTAAGCACTGCAAACAGGCGTTATGGGTTGTTTTTGGTTGTGGCGGCAACAGGGATGTCGGCAAGCGTCCCCAAATGGGGAAAATTGCCGAGTATTGGGCGGATCATGTGATTATTACGGATGACAACCCACGCTTTGAAAATGGACAGGATATAGTGCATGACATTCTGGCTGGATGCAGTTCGACTGCCAGGGATGGTGGCCGCGACTGTTCCTTACAGTCGTCGGCATTTCCTCCATCCATGGAGGTCAGAAGTGTCGCAACCGGTATGGAACCGGTGCGACCAGATAAGGTCGAAGTGATTCAAAACAGAGAAAAGGCGATACAAAAAGTGATAGCAAAAGCTGCAGCAAATGATTGTATTGTGATTGCAGGTAAAGGTCATGAGCAATATCAGGAAATCAACGGTGTACAACTACCATTTAGCGACAGGAATGTGGTGATGGAAGCATTAAAAATGAGAGCGGAAAACCTGTGAAAATGATGCTGAGTGACTGTGCCGAATGTGTGCAGGGACAGCTGTTCGGGAATGATGTTGAAGTCTCATCCGTCAGCATAGATACCAGGGCAATAAAGCCAGGCCAGCTTTATATCGCGATTAAAGGCCACAATTTTGATGGCAATGAATTTGTCGATAAGGCTAAACAAGCTGGGGCTTCGGCAGCCATTGTGCATAAAGGTGTTATGGCGACCTCCATGGATGGTGGAAGTGTCGCAATCAGTAGGGAACTGATGCGACTAACCATACCGCATATCGTTGTTGATGATACACGGTTGGCATTGGCTGAATTGGCTGGAGCCTGGCGGAAAAAAGTGCCAGTGTCGGTAGTCGGTATTACCGGTAGTAATGGCAAGACCACCGTCAAGGAAATGGTGGCGGCAATATTGAGTGTCACCGGTAATACACTGTTTACACAAGGAAACTTGAATAATGACATCGGTGTGCCTTTGACGTTGTTGCGATTGAATGAGCAACACCGGTATGCCGTCATCGAGATGGGCGCAAATCATCCTGGTGAAATTGAATATATAAGTAACTATGCTCAGGTTGATGTTGCAGTCATTACCAATGTGGGCACCGCTCATATAGAAGGCTTCGGTAGTGTTGACGGCGTTGCCAAAGCGAAAGGGGAAATAATCCAGACGCTTAAACAGGACGGCGTTGCTGTTATTAACCGGGATGACAAGTATTTTGACTACTGGAAGTCAGTAACTGGAACAAGGAAGATCATATCGTTTGGTTTGGATGATGGCGCCAATGTCACGGCTCATACAGCCAAGACGGAAGTTATTAACAACGAATTCGCCACCAC
>JAQTLI010000303.1 GCA_028714995.1 Methylobacter sp.
TGTTAAAAGTCGATGAGCTGTTTCATATTGGTGAACGGATGCGTAAAATTGCCCTGCAAAGCGCGGTGGGCGGCATGCTGCTGAGTCTCATCGGTATGGTATTCGCAGGATTGGGTTATTTGACTCCGGTCGCCGGTGCCATTACCCAGGAAATCATTGACGTTCTTGCAGTATTGAATGCCCTGAGAGCAGCCATTCCGCCGAAAACGCTTTCAGATTTTTAATAAAAAACACTAATTAGGAAGCCCAATGTTACCCCATCACCACGAAATACACCGTACTCATCGCATCGGCTGGCTGCGCGCTGCTGTGATGGGCGCAAACGACGGCATTGTGTCCACGGCCAGTTTAATCGTAGGCATTGCCGCCTCACATGCTACGCATAACGATATAGTCTTGGCCGGGGTTGCCGGTTTGGTTGCCGGAGCTATGTCGATGGCAGCCGGTGAATATGTATCGGTCAGTTCACAAGCCGATACCGAACAGGCTGATTTAAATCGTGAGCGCAAAGAACTGGATGAAAATGAGCAGCATGAGAAAAAAGAACTGGCATCCATCTATATATCGCGCGGGCTGGATCCTTTACTTGCCGAGCAGGTCGCCGAACAACTGATGAGTCATGATGCGTTGGGCGCACATGCTCGTGACGAACTGGGTATCTCGGAAACAGGTACAGCAAGACCCATCCAGGCAGCGCTGACTTCTGCGGCAACATTTGCCGTTGGTGCTGTTTTGCCTTTATTGATAGTCGTGTTTGCCCCTGTTACGGATTTAATCGTTTTTGTTACGTCAGCATCTTTAATTTTTCTTTCGTTGTTGGGCATGTTAGCGGCCTATAGCGGCGGGGCAGGCATCATCAAGGGGACTTTTCGTGTCACCTTCTGGGGCGCACTGGCTATGGGGCTGACCGCCGCTGTCGGTTCCATTTTTGGAACAGTTGTCTAAATACCATGAACTGGCAGGTCTATATCATCCTCTGTACGGATGACACGCTTTATACCGGCATTACCAACGACGTTGCCAGACGCTTTAACCAGCATGTAGATAAACAAGGTGCCAAATATTTTCGGGGACGGCAGCCCAAACAGCTGGTTTATGTTGAACCCGGACATGACCGCAGTTCTGCCAGTAAACGGGAAGTAGTCATCAAAAAACTGCCGAGGCTTGAGAAGTTGCAACTGCTTGGTTCTGACATTAATAAAATAACTGATTTTCAATAGGGCAGCATGTATTCTAAACAAATATTCGATCTGGATTGCAGGCAGTGTAAACGGCTGGATGATTTTCTGTGTGAAGTTAAACAAAAACACCCCGATTATCATGCCCGTCCGGTTGCGCCTTTTGGCGATAGCGCTGCCCAATTATTGATTGTGGGATTGGCTCCCGGTATGCACGGCGCCAATGCCACGGGTCGGCCGTTTACCGGTGATTATGCAGGGCTGCTGCTTTACGAGGCACTTTACGAGTTTGGCTACAGTAATCAAATAAAGTCGGAGTCATTGGCGGATGGCTTGGCGCTTAAAAACTGTCGTATCACTAATGCGGTTAAATGCCTGCCGCCGCAAAATAAACCGACAGGCGATGAAATCAATCAGTGCAATAATTTTTTGTCTGCCGAATTAAAAACATTGCCCGCGCAGGGGGTAATATTAGCCTTAGGCACGGTTGCTCATCAGGCGGTGTTAAAAGCTTATGGGATGAAACTGAGTAGCGCCAAATTTGCTCATAATGCCCGGCATGCCTTGCCGGATGGCCGCACACTGGTTGATTCCTATCATAGTAGCCGTTATAACGTGCAGACCAAAAGGCTGACTAAAGAAATGTTTGCCGATGTTTTTCGTTCCATTGGGCAGTTATTGGGTAAGGTGTGAGTTCCGAAATTCCAGAAAGTAAGTTTGATGTAAAAGCGTTTTTAAAAAAACTGACCACGCGCCCCGGCATCTACAAGATGCTCGATGGGCAGGGCGAGATTATTTATATTGGTAAGGCTAAAAACCTTAAAAACCGCGTTTCCAGCTATTTCAAAAAACAAGCTGCTTCGACTAAGCAGCATGCTATGGTGGCTAAGGTTGCAGCAATTGAAGTGACTGTGACGCATACGGAAGGCGAGGCCTTATTGCTGGAATGCCAGCAGATCAAACGCCATAAGCCCCGGTACAATATCTGCTTAAGGGATGATAAATCCTATCCTTATATTTTCCTGTCCAGTGATCAGGATTTTCCACAAATCACGATGCACCGTGGCGCAAAAAAGAAAAAAGGCAAGTATTTCGGCCCATATCCCAGCGTGGGTGCGGTAAAAGAAACCCTGAAGCTGCTGCAAAAAATATTTCCGGTCAGGCAGTGCGATGATTCCATCTATAACAACCGTTCGCGCCCCTGTTTACAATATCAAATTGAACGCTGCACCGCACCCTGTGTGGGTTTAATCGATAAGGCCAGCTATGCCCAGGATGTTGACAGTACCATGATGTTTCTGGAAGGCAAGGGCGGTCTACTGATTGACAGGTTGATTGCCAAGATGGAGCGGGCGGCGGCTGATCTTGAATATGAGCAGGCTGCAGGCCATAGAGATCAAATAGCAAAATTGCGTTCGGTGCTGGAAAAACATTTCGTGCATGGCGAACGGGGCGACGTGGATATTGTCGCCTGTGCAATCAAAGCGGGCCTGGCCTGTGTACAGGTGTTTTTTATCCGTAATGGGCAACATCTGGGTAACAAGGTCTTTTTCCCCAAGATAACCGATGAGAATGATCCGTCGGCCATTGTACAAGCGTTTATTCCGCAATATTATCTGGATAAACAGGTGCCCCATGAATTGATCGTCAGCGATGAACCGGAAGAAGCTGATTTGTTGATGGAAGTGCTGGCTGCCCAGGCCAAACATGCAGTGGCTATTTCCCACAATGTCAGGGGTGAGCGCTTAAAATGGCTGCAAATGGCCTGCACCAATGCCGAAAATTCGCTGTTGAGCAAGTTAGCCGATAAACAAGGGCTTTATGCCCGGTTCCTCAGTCTGCAGGAAGAATTGGGCTGCAAGGAACTACCCAAACGCCTGGAATGCTTTGATATTAGCCATACCCAGGGTGACCAGACTGTTGCTTCATGTGTTGTTTTTGACAGGGAAGGGCCGGTAAAATCGGCTTATCGCCGGTTTAACATAGAAGGCATAACAGGTGGTGATGATTACGCGGCTATTCATCAGGCGGTTTTCAGGCGCTTTAAACGCCTAAAACAGGGCGAGCATGTTGCGCCGGATATATTGTTTATTGACGGCGGCAAAGGGCAGGTGCATGAAGCGCAAAAGGCACTGGCGGAATTAGACATAAACAATGTTATGATAGTCGGCGTTTCTAAAGGACCTGATAGAAAACCCGGCATGGAAAAGCTGATTCTTGTAGAGCAGGAACAGCCGATCAATATAAGCCCGGGAGCCAGCGGTTTGTTGTTGATTCAGCATATCCGTGATGAAGCGCACCGGTTTGCGATAACAGGACATAGACAGCGTCGCGGCAAGGCTAAAAAACAATCGGCTATGGAAGCCATTCCAGGGCTGGGGCCTAAACGACGGCAGGTTTTATTAAAACAGTTTGGGGGGCTGCAAGGTATTTCACGGGCTGGGGTGGATGCTCTTTGTAGTGTGGACGGCATAAGTCGTTCTGTGGCACAACGGATTTACGAACTATTTCATCATCAAGATGACAATTGAATTTAACTTACCTACAAATCTCACGCTGTTACGAATCGCGTTGATTCCTTTGTTAACTGTGATTTTCTATGTGCCTTGGGAGTATTCAAATCTTGCCTGTACGCTGATTTTTATATTCGCAGGTCTCACCGACTGGCTGGACGGTTATCTTGCCAGAAGAATGCAGCAGGAAACGCCATTCGGAGCTTTTTTAGATCCAGTGGCAGATAAATTGATGGTAGCCATAGTCTTGGTTTTGATTGTTCAGCAGCAACCAAATCCCTATTTGGCGATTCCTGCTGCTATCATTATCGGCAGGGAGATAACCATTGCCTCGCTCAGGGAATGGATGGCAGAAATCGGCAAGCGGGCAAAAGTCAAGGTTTCTCAATTAGGTAAGTGGAAAACCACTGCGCAGATGCTGTCAATTACCCTGCTGTTATATCGTGAAGATGTTGCCGGCATACCAGTGAACTCGATTGGTTATGGGTTGTTATACATTGCAGCCATATTAACGCTATGGTCCATGGTTAATTACTTAAGTGCTGCGTTGGCAGCGATTAAAGAACAATAAATACACTACTGTCAGGTTTTACACGGGCCTTTCGGGTTTTACTAACATAACAAATACAGCGCATCGAATCAGCTGTGAAAGAAGAAAATGGATCAGGAAATTGAAAATATTCAGGAACAACCTGAAATACAGGATGAAATATTACTGGCGGCTTTGAAGCTATTTGCC
>JAQTLI010000304.1 GCA_028714995.1 Methylobacter sp.
GATACCCTTAAACACGCTGCCCCGTGGGAGTTTTATCTCGGTCACAGCGAGGTCGACGGGGAATACGGTTCCGTCCTTCCGGAGCGCGGACATTTCCCGGACGGTCCCGAGCATTTTAGCTCGGCCAGTTTTCAGGTAGTTCTCAAAGTAACGGTCATGCTTGCTGTGGTACGGCTCAGGCATCAGCAACTTTACGTTATGGCCCAGCAGTTCTTCCGGGTTGTAGCCGAACATATGCTCCGTTGCAGGGTTGACGGATTGGATTGTTCCGGACGTGTCAGCGGTGATGATGGCATCAAGGGAGCTATTCAGAATGGCGCGGTGGCGCGCCTCCTCCTCCTTCAGCTTGTTTTCCTTTTCCCTGATCTCGGAGATATCGGCAAAAATTGCAACCGCCTGGGTGATATTGCCTTGCAGGTTATAAATCGGAGATGCGCTGAAATGGAGCGGGATGACTCGGCTATCGCGCCGAATTTCCATGTCGGTCACGGCCACCGTGTCACCCGCCAGCGCTCGCATGATTGGCATGGCTTCAATGGGATAGGGCCGATCGGTGCCGGCCAAGGTAACCTGGCAATACGCCGCCAGATCCGCAATCATGGAGCCCGGTTCAAGTGCTCTTCCCGTAATGGCACTGGCCGCCTTATTGGCAAAGAAGATCCGGCCCTGCACATCCACGACCAGTACGCCGAAAGGGATGGTATCGAGGCAATCGTAAAATTGCCGGGCTTGCCTTTGCACTTCAGCCTGGGCTTCTCTTTGCGCCGTGACATCCGTTTGGATACCCACATAATGGGAGAGCTGGCCCTGGTCATCGAAAACCGGGGCCAGGCGCAGTTCATTCCAGAACAACGTCCCATCCTTGCGGTAATTTCTGAGGACGACCGCCACTTCCCGGCGCTCGTCCAGCGCCCGACGGAGGGGATCCAAGTCGGGCTGGTCATGGTCCGCGCCTTGAAGGAACCGGCAGTTCCGGCCCAGAATTTCGTCTTTCGCGTAGCCCGTCATGACTTCAAATGCCCGGTTCACATAAATGAGAGGAATATCGGCCTTTGTCGCGTCGGCTACAGTGATGCCACAACTGGCGGAGTCCAGCGCTTTGACGATCCAATCTGGAATTTCTTGGGGGTTAGTTGCGTGCATAATGACTCCATTTTTTCATCAACTCAGGTTGGCAAAAAGAAACTATATTTCTGTCCTTTGGTTGACGATTCTAGTTCCCGGAAAATTCCAGTGCTGTTTTAATGCCTGAAAAATACGCCCAGACTCAACTGGCCATTGACGGCTAACTGCGGAGATTCGGAATACGTTTTATCCAGCGGGCCGAACGAGTCTGCAATATTTGATACAATACGGCATCCAATATGTACCACTTCCAGTGTTTTTTTTACAAGTACACGTTCACATAAATTGCAAAAAATAATCCGATAATGATTTTACATGCAATTTTGACTCTGGTTGCCGGCAAATATTTTACGTTAAATAACGTACTACTCACCTGCAGGGCTTTTCATGTAGACAGGTTTTGATTGCACATTGATTTATGCAGCAAAGCCAGTTTAAATAATAAGGAAACTGCTCAATACAGCGCCAGCCTAGATCCCGGACATCAAACCTTTAGCCCATTACAAATTTGTACCCATCGATTTATTTGGGGGAAGGGGGGAAGTGATCAATAAGGCCATGCCAGGTTGATTGAACGACTGGAATTCAGGAACCGTTACCTTTTATTGCCGGCAGCCATTTCCAGCAACCGTTCTACGCCAACCGGCTCTTCCTTAAGCAGCGGTACAACTGCATAACGCTGTGCATGCAACGTTGCGACAGCATTGATCTCACGCAGTTCGTTGGCGGCGCGCTGGCGCAGCAAAGGGGATTTGGAAGCAGCTGCGGCGACACTCGTATTGATGATCCAGGCCCAGGGTTCGATGCCTGCACGCCGCAAATCGGCTTGCAGGTTTGCGGCCTCCAGAACCGGCGTGGTTTCGGCCAGTGTGGCAATCAGCACCTTGGTCTGTTTAGTGTCCTGCAATTGCATCATCGGCGTGGTGTAATGCAGCCCAGAGCGGCCCATCTGACGCGAAATCTCACGGTGATAAGCGCCGGTCGCATCCAGCAGCAGCAAGGTGTGTCCGGTGGGCGCGGTATCCATGACCACGAATTTTCTGCCGGCCTCCCTGATAATGCGGGAAAACGCCTGGAATACGGCGATTTCCTCGGTACAGGGCGATCTCAGGTCTTCTTCCAGCAACGCACGGCCTCGCGCATCGAGCTTTGCGCCTTTTGTCTCCAATACATGTTGACGGTAGCGCTCGGTTTCGGCTACCGGGTCGATGCGGCTTACGGTCAGGTTGTCGAGAGTGCCAACCAATGTTTCGGCCAAGTGTGCAGCCGGGTCGGAGGTAGTGAGATGCACTGGCAGTCCGCGATGGGCCAGATCGACTGCGACCGCAGCTGCCAGCGTGGTTTTGCCTACGCCGCCTTTGCCCATCAGCATCACCAGGCCATGACCGTCTTTGGCAATGTCATCGACCAGTTCGGAAAGACTGGGTTCGTCGAGCTCGATGGGGGAATCCACCTTGACGTGCCCTTGTACGGGTGTGTCAACCAGCAGTTGGCGCAGGGCATCCAGTCCAACCAGATTGAATGGCTTAAGCATAACCTCGTCACAGGGCAGGGTTTTCAATGTTTCAGGGATGTCATTCAGTGCTGTGTACTCACGTTCGTGGATAGCCGCGACCAATGGATCATTGTCGGCCTCGGTGCAAGGCAGGATACCGTTGATGACCAGATACTGATGCTGAAAGCCAATCGCAGCCAGTTCTTCATGCGTGCGTGCGACTTCGCGCAAGGTGGCTTGCTGGGCACGAGCCACTAGAATCAACCGGGTACGGGTCTCATCGGCCAGCGCATCCACTGCAGCTTTGTATTGCTCCCGCTGCTTTTCCAGGCCGGCCAAGGGGCCGAGACATGACGCATCGCCTTTGCCTTCTTCAAGAAAATCGCTCCAGGCGCCAGGCAGTTGTAACAGGCGAATGGTATGGCCGGTGGGGGCAGTATCGAAAACGATGTGATCGTAGCCGGCGGTCAGTTCCGAATCAGTCAGCAGCACGGTGAATTCGTCAAACGCCGCAATTTCGGTCGTGCAGGCGCCGGACAGTTGTTCTTCAATGCCTTTCACCACCGCTTCCGGCAACACCCCGCGCACCGGGCCGACGATACGGTCGCGGTAGGCCTGGGCCGAGGCTTGCGGATCGATTTCCAGCGCTGCCAAACCCGGAACGGCCGAAATGGCAGTGATCTGGTTGCCGATGCTGATGCCGAATACCTGACCGACGTTGGAGGCCGGGTCAGTGCTGACCAGCAGCACCTGCTGCCCGGCATCCGCCAGCTGTATCGCCGTGGCGCAGGCAATTGAGGTCTTACCTACGCCGCCCTTGCCGGTAAAAAACAGGAAGCGCGGCGGCTGGTCGAGAAATTTCATGGCAGACATGATGACATCTCCAAGGGTTTTTTAACAGCAGCTGCTGCCGCCACAGCAACCGGATTGTGGCTTTTCCTCCGCTTGGACAATCCCGGCCCAACGTGCCAATTCGGCCCGATTTGGATAACGCCCGGCCAAGGCCACTTCGCTGTCGACTAGAATCAACGGCAGCGCTTCGGCGCCGGAACGCTCCAGAAAACCTTTCACGACCGGATTTTCGGCAAAAGCCAATGGTTGCTGGGCGAGGTTGAAACGCTCGATCTGGGCGCCGTTTTGCCTGGCCCAATCGACATCGGCGGAAAAGGCGACCAATTGTTGATCGACGTCCACGCCGCAGACGCCGGTGCTGCAACACAAGGCGGGGTCGAATACTTGAATGTTTGTCATGATGTATCTCCTTAAAGTTTAGGGTAACAATGTGCCGATGCGGTTTAGCTCCGCTTTTTTAGAATTCGCCCGATCTCGCGGACTTACTGTTCAAGCGCCAGTCGTTCTGGGCGCAAACTTGTGAACAGCGCAATACGCCCGTCATGCACACGAATGCGTTTCATAAAACAGTTTCCATCATTAAGGGTAAACGGCCAGAGGTTGGGGATTCTTCGTCGCAACAAACCATGACCGTCCCACAGGGGGTTCCTGCGCAACAATTTTCGGTCAGGAATCCCAGCAACTCATTCATGGCCGCAAAATGCGCAGCGTAGTAAATGAAGCGGCTTTCCTGCCGTGCGGTAATCAGTCCCGCATTTGTCAGTTCTTTCAGATGGAAAGACAGGGTTGCATTTGGGATGCTCAATGCCTTCGCTATTTGGCCAGCTGAAAGGCCAGCTTCCCCCGCTTGAACCAGAATTCGGAAGATTGAGAGACGGGTTTCCTGGGCTAAAGCGCTAAGAGCTTTGACGGCTGAATTTATTTTCATATTTCTAGAGTAATGGAACTATTAGGCTA
>JAQTLI010000305.1 GCA_028714995.1 Methylobacter sp.
CGAAGATAGTCAAGCCTATTGCGACGTTTCCCCAGTTAATATTACACGTACTGCGCCTGGCAAACTGAGGCATCATTTCCTTATGATGCAACACGGGGCCAGCAATCAGATGAGGGAAATAAGTAACAAACAGGGTGTAGTGAATAAAGTTGAATTCTTTCACTTTACCTTGATAGGTATCCACCAGAAAAGCGATCTGGGTGAAAGTAAAAAAGGAAATGCCCAGCGGCAAAAAGACTTCGCCAAGCGGCAATGTTGTCCCCGCCAGCTGACTCAGGTTTTCAATAAAGAAATTGGTGTACTTAAAATAACCCAGCAGAATCAAGTTGGAAACAATCGCGAAGATTAATAGCAGTTTTGGCTTGCTGGGGTATCTGTGTCCTATCAAAAACCCCGTTCCATAATTGAACATAATGGAGCCAATCAGCAGGCCGACAAAACGCACATCCCACCAGCCATAAAAAAACAGCGATGCTGCGGCCAGCCACTGCGAAGCCAAATTGTGACTGTATCGCCCGATAAGATAAAACCCGAAAAAAACAACTGGAAGAAATACAAGAATGAAACCGCAGGAATTAAATAGCATGAACTAAGGTATGATTTTTAGGTATTTGAATATATTTCAAATTTGTCGCTTCCTTCTGTTTTCCCTTGTACTGGAAGGACGAATAGAAACGCAAATTGCGGCTGGAGAATCTTGTAAATCTAACCATCTGCTTGCCAAAAATGACCATCCCTCTTGATTTGGAATGGTCTTCTGGTTGGCTGTAACATTAACCCTGGCATTATTAATGTATTTGTTAATGGTAGCATACTTCGGGACACAGAATTGCGTTCGCGAGCAACCCGATCTTGCAATTTTTATTGTGATGTCACTACCGCTAATTCTCCCTACCACTCCTCGGCATTACTACCTGACTGACGGCCACGCTGCCCGTATTGGTATTTAAACTTACGTTTTAGCAAGCCTGCCGGATCGTCGGGAATTCTGTTGAGCCATTGTTCGTTGGCCTGTTTTTGTTCATCCGTTGGCTGGGCATTGCCGGGGGTTGATTCAGTTTGTTGTGAAGGTTGTTCCTTGGCTTGGTCTTTGTCCTGCTCGGCTTGCTGTGGCTTTTCGGCTTCCGGCTTTTTTTCCTCGGCTTTGTTTTGCTGTTCCTGGCTTTCAGCAGACTGTTGTTTGTCTGACTGTTTCTGCTCCGGTTTTTGTTCAGGCTTTTCCTCTGCTTTTTTCTGTTCGTCGGATTTTTCCGATTGTTCGCCATCCTTGTTTTGCGGGGAATCGCTTTTGGGTTGTTGCTTATCGTCTTTTTGCTGATTCTGCTGATTTTGTTGTTTTTGCTCCTGTTTTTGTTTTTCCAGTTCTTTCTCTACGATGTCCTTGTTGTATTTGGCGTCGGCATCATCAGGGTTAATGGCCAAGGCTTTTTCGTAGGCCTTTAAAGCCTCTTCCAACTGGCCAGCTTGCGCCAGCGCATTGCCCTGATTGTAAGCGCTGTTGCCGGACTTGCTTTTTTTCAGGTTTTCAAGTGCCTTGTCATACTCTCCTGCTTTGTAGTGCGCCGCGGCTTTCCAATCCGGATTTTCAAACTGTTCCGCCGCTTTGGCATAATCCTGCTTTTTAAAAGCCTGTTGTGCCTGCTGATCCTTGGTCTGCCATAAATCCTGCCAGTCAAAGGCGTAACTGTTTTTCGGCAGCGGCAATAACAGCAATAAGGCTAAACATAGCAGGCCTTTTCTGAAGCTCAGCGCCGCTAAGGGTAATACCAGTAACAGCAACCAGGGGCCTTTGTCCGCCCACTGCTCCAGCAGTAAGTTAGTATTTTCCTTGCCCTGCTGCTGCACCGGCTTATCCATGGCTGCCAGCAGTGTTTGAATATCCGCGTCATTTGCCGTTAAGGTTTGGTAAGCGCCATTTCCTGCCTGCGCCAGTTTTGTTAACTCATGGGAATTCAATTTTGGAACAACAATATTGCCTTGTTCGTCTTTGAGAAACCCGCCCTCAGGAAGAGCTATCGGTGCGCCATCATCCGTACCGACACCCAGTATTGATAGTTGGTATTTATCCAGTGATTTAACTGTGGCCATGGTTTTATCCACATCAACGCCATCGGTGACCAGCAATATCTGGCCTTTTTGCAGCCCTGCCTGCTTGAACAACTCCACGGCTTTTTCCAGTGCCGATACTGTATTGCTGCCCTGACTGGGCATAATATCGGTGTTTAATGCCTCCAGTTGGCTGGCTATGGTTTCGGTATCATCAGTGAGCGGCGTTACAGTAAATGCGTCACCGGCATACACCAGCAATGCGGTCTGGCCGTCTTTGCGCTGTTTTAGAATATCGGCGATTTTGTAGCGGGCACGGATCAGGCGGCTGGGTTTGATGTCGGACGCATCCATGGAACGGGACAAATCCAGCGCAATCACTACCGCCGAATCATTTCTGAATACCGGCGAGGGCAGTCGTTTCCAGGTTGGACCTGCCAGGGCGATAATCACCAGCAGAGCGGCGATGGCTCCCACAGTTATCGGCCAGCGGCTTTGATTGACCGCCTTTTCCTGCAATATATAAGGCAATAGAGCGGCATCGCATACCGCCGACCAGTTGCCCCGCTTGAGTTTGTTTCTGAGCATCAATGCCAGTATCACCATATAAGGTATAACAGCCAGCAGCCAGTACGGCCTGATGAAATGAAATTCAGCTAGGTTCATGACAATTTTATTTTAGATAAAGCGATGAATGCCGCCAGAGCCAATGCCAGCGATAACGGCCAATAATACAGTTCGCTGCGGGGCCTGAAATATTGTTTGTCCTTTTCAACGGGTTCCAGCTCGTCCAGTCTCATGTAAATATTATTCAGTTCATCAGTATTTCTGGCCCGGTAATAATCGCCGCCTGTACTTTCAGCAATTTTTCTTAAGGTTTTTTCATCTAGGTCAACAGATGGATTAATCTTGCGGTTGCCGAATAAACTGTGCACGATCATTTCATCCGCGCCAACGCCGATGGTATATATTTTTAAATGGTTTGCCGCAGCCAATTCAGCAGCTTTTAGCGGTGAGACTTCCCCAGCGGTATTGGCGCCATCGGTCATCAACACTAAAACACGGCTGTTGGCCTGTTGATCTTTAAGGCGCTTAACTGCCAGACCAATGGCATCGCCTATTGCGGTATTCTCACCGGCAAGACCGATAGCTGACTCATTTAACAAGGTCATCACCGTTTTTCTATCAAAGGTCAGCGGTGTTTGCAAATAAGCCTGTGTGCCGAACAGAATCAACCCCACCCTGTCGCCAACGCGCCGCTTGATAAAATCGCTGGCGACCATTTTGGCTGCCGTCAGCCTGTCGACGGGTTGCTTGTTAATGATGAAATCCTGCTCTTCCATACTGCCGGATAAATCCACCGCCAGCATCAGATCCCGACCGCTGACTGCCTGTTCTATCGGCTCGCCCAGCCATTGCGGCCGGGTACAGGCGATTACCAACAAAAACCAGGCAATAGCCGCCAGCAATAATGGCCAGCGTTGACCTTGGGAAACTGCTCTGGTTTCGGCATCGGAAAAATCGTCGAGAAATGGGACTTTTAATGCCGCCTGCTCAACAGGCGCATTGACCGGAACCAGCCAGCGGATTAATAAAGGCAATGGTAAAGCTGCTAAAAGCCAGGGCCATTCAAAATGAATCATCGTTTTGTTTTGCCTGCATGGATGTAGGTAAAGGGCAGGAGCGGAAGCTTTGCTTGAGATTTAAGCCAGTCTTCGCACAGACTGATTAATTGTAAAATTTCCGGTTCGGTAATAGGCGTTTTTCGATAGGGTGCATCAGCCAGAAGTTGACCAATTCCCTCACTAAACGGTGAGCCTTTTACCGAACCGTCAAGAAACGCCAGCCATTCACGCCCAATCAAACCAGCAGTTTCAGCCCTTGGTGACACGCTGATGGCTACGCGGCGAATTAACACGGATAAATCACGCAGTTTCTGATCGTTATCCCGCGTAGTATCCCGTTTGATTTCTGCTAATATTTTTTTGGCGGTTTTTATCGCAGTCTTACGGGTAAGACTTTTATAAAACCAGATAAAAAAAACTATCAGCAATGGAATCAATACCGCCAAAATCCACCAACCGATAGCCGGAGGCCACCAACCGATTGCTTCAGGTAAGTGTATGTCTTTAAGAGGAAGCTGAGTCGGTTGCATTACTTGCGCCCTAGAAGGAGTCTTAAACTTTGTATCGGATCTTCTGCCGTGCTGCATTGAATAAACGCCAGACCCATTTTTTTCGCTATCTGCTCCACTCGCTGTTGCCGCTGAATAAAGTGTTGTTGATAACTTAATAACCGCTGCTGATCACTGGTATCAATAACCACATCACGTTCATCATCGGTAAATCGATAGCGGCCTTTAGCCGGCAAGCTGCTTTCCA
>JAQTLI010000306.1 GCA_028714995.1 Methylobacter sp.
GAGGGCGAAAAAACCCTGTTGATCTTTTATATCAGCTCCTACGGTAACACCCGGCGCATGGCCGAAGCCATTTATGAAGGCGCAATGGCTGTGGAGCACGTGCGCGTCTCCCTATACGACCTGGAAGGCAGTGAAATAGCGCCATTTGTCGATTTAATAGAAGGTGCGGACGGCATCCTGTTCGGTACGCCGACCATCAACGGCGATGCGGTTAAACCGGTGTGGGATTTATTGTCCTCCCTGGCTGTTATTAATCTCAAGTCAAAGCTGGGTGGCGTTTTCGGCTCGGATGGCTGGACCGGGGAAGGCGGGAAAATGCTTGAGGATCGCTTACGTGGCCTCAAATTGCGCGTTCCCATTCCGGGAATACGCATCAAGTTAATTCCGACTGAAGAAGAAATCGAAATCTGTCGTGAATTCGGGCATGAAATGGCACAGGATCTTATGGGTCTAAGGCAATCCAAAGTGATTGATATGGCTGATCTTGCTTAAGTTTTTTTAACACACCAGGAGAGTAGCAATGGCTAAAGCGTCAATTACCTTTGAAGATATTAATGTAACCGTTACGGCGCCTGCCGGTACGCGGATTATCGAAATTTCCGAAAAGGTCGGTTCAGGCATTACTTACGGCTGCCGTGAAGGCGATTGCGGTACCTGCATCATGAAAGTAACGGAAGGGTGGAACAACCTGACCGAGCCGTCTGTACTCGAAGATAAAGTCCTGCGCGAAAACATGGCTGGCAAACATAACCGGCTGGCCTGTCAGGCACAAGTGCTGGGCGGAACGATCAGGGTCAAGCCGGTTTAAAAACACACGTTTCTCATTCCCACGCTCCGCGTGGGAATGCAGATCGTCGGCATGAATTCCCATGCGGAAGCATGCAACAACACATCACACTCATAAGGAGTAAATCATGGCTTTAGTTACTTTTTCAAATCCCGAATACCGGGACAAAACCGTCTATGCCGTAGCTGGCAGTCATACAGAGACACTGCTGAAACTGGCACGGGAAAATAAAATTCCGATCAATTATGAATGCGAGGATGGGGAATGTGGCACCTGCCTGGTAAAAGTCAGCAGTGTTGATCAAAAACACCAGCGCATGGGCGGCCCTTTAACTGAAAAAGAGAAGGCAGTGCTGCTATCCAGCGGCAAAATCAGCAAAGAAGAAATGGAGAAAATGATTGTTGATGATTTACCATCGCCCTGGCGTTTGGCTTGCCAGATGATAGTCAGGGATGAAGATATTCTGGTCGAATATTAATCATGTCTGCCGCTCTCCAACTCCAGGATGACCGGGAACAAATTTATTCCCGGCTAAAACCAAATGCGTCTAATAGGGCATCGCCTAATCATGAATGGCTGGCCTGTATGATGGCCAGTTGGTGTGCCGGGCAAGGCGTTTTGCCTGACTGCCTGGGGTTGGAGGCCGGGCAGTTTAATGCTTTAAAAGAACATTTTTTTCCAAGCTGCAGCCTTCCTGAACAAGCGCCATCGGGTAGCAAGCTTGACTTTAGCCGAATGTTGGAAAGAGATGATCTGGTTAATCTGCTAAAGCAATTCAGTAAACCCGATAATCTCGAAATGGACTGGATCATTGGCGTTATCGTAGCCGGGTGTCTGGGTAGCGATCACCTCTGGCAGGATTTGGGTCTCTGGTCACGCGCGCAATTGAGCGCCATGCTGCACTACAATTTCCCCGAGTTAGCCGCAAAAAATGACAAGGACATGAAATGGAAAAAATTCTTGTACAAACAACTTTGCGAAGCGGAGGGCTTGTATCTGTGCCGCGCGCCCTCTTGCAATGTGTGTATCGATTACTCCAAATGTTATGGCTCTGAGGAATAGAACTTAAACTTTTACCAGCGGTTAATTTGCATAATAACTTATTCACTCAGCGAAAGACGCAGAGGAATCATGGTCGAAAACCCGAAGCCGTGCTTCTGATAAAAACGTTGCGCTGACTCATTATCGCGATCCGTGAGCAAGGTAATACGTTTGCATCCGTCCAAATGGGCAAATTGAATGGCTTGCTCCAAGAGCCGAGAGCCCACACCAGATCCGCGAGCCTTAGGGGAAACCACCATATCCTCCAGCAGCGCGACACGGTCCCCGAGTGCAGTCGATACCGTGTAGAGAAGATTAACCATACCCACAACCTGGTCGTCTTGCCGGGCGACGACGATAAGCCCAATTTCCGGGCTGCTGATGATGCGTGCCAAGCCACGGCTTTGCGCTTCGTAATTCGGTTTGAAGTCTGCTTCCTGAGAAAACAAAATATCCAGCAATTTACAAAGTGCCGGGATGTCAGAAGCGTTTGCAGGAGTAATTTGCATTGCCATGCCTATTGTTTCTTGATGCATTACATGTTTCGCCATGCCGCTACAGCGACACTGGGAAGCGGTACACTGTCATCTTTGTGAAAATCATATGCTATCGTAATTAAAGGCCTTTACGCCACCAAGTTCGGATCATGAATAACGGTCTATAACTGTACGTAGCCGAAAATGATTTTAATATAGCGGATTTATAACAAATTGTTGAAAGTGACCACGCAATAAAAAAGCCTGTAACGAAATCGCTACATATTGTCATACCAATTTTCCAAATAGGTTCTTGGTAAGTGTCACCCGGAGTCCGCGTCAGCACGGCCTCGACGATGTCTCGCACCTCCCGCGCATGCCCTGCGCCGTTCAGTGCCATGGCATAAACATAGCTAGGCTGTCTATCGGGATATACGGGCGGATTCAGCGGTGCCATCACCACGATGACTGGAGGTACAGTGACCAATCTCTATACTAATCCTCAAGAGGATCTGAATATCATTACCATATACCACCCGGTCCTGTCAGTGCTGCAAAACGAGTTTCTCCGCTACCAGATAATCTTTAAGAAGTATCCGCCCAACAACAAGATGGGTTACGATATGCCAAAGTGAAACGGGCATCACTTGACTCCTGGTATCGCCTGCTCTCACGAACGATTTCGCAATGAGGAATGCGATGGAATCGTTCGCCCTTCTGGACATTTGAGTGGCCTGCCGTATGTGAACATTGTTTAGATTTGCTGAATGAATGCTTCAGAATCGAATGCTTCGTCTCATTTCCCTTTTGATCTCACAAGTGTAAACTCATCCTCCAAATAACACTTGTTACGGGAGGGATGCAATGCCGACTTTTTCTGACAGTTTGCTTAAAAATCAATGCCTCATCGACGGCGCGTGGGTGGGGACGCCTATACTCTCCGTGACCAATCCTGCCACCGGCGCGGTGATCGGCAAGGTTCCGGATATGGGGGGCGAAGAAACGCGTGCGGCCATTGCGGCGGCGCAGCGCGCTTTTCCCGCGTGGAGCAAACTGTTGACCAAAGAACGCAGTAAAATTTTGCGCCGCTGGTTCGATCTCATCACTCAGCACACCGAGGAACTGGCGCGGCTTTTGACGCAGGAACAGGGCAAGCCGTTGGCTGAAGCGCGGAGTGAAATTGCATATGGCGCGAACTTCGTCGAGTTTTTTGCCGAGGAGGCCAAGCGCCTTTACGGTGAAACCATCCCGTCGCACAAGCTGGATGCCCGTATCGTGGTGATCCGGCAGCCATTGGGCGTCGTCGCCACGATCACACCGTGGAATTTTCCGGCGGCAATGATCACGCGGAAAATTGCTCCTGCACTAGCTGCCGGGTGCACTGTCGTCTGCAAACCTGCCGGGGAGACGCCGCTGTCGGCGCTCGCGCTGGCTGAACTGGCGCAGCAGGCAGGCGTGCCGCCGGGCGTACTCAATGTCATCACCACATCACGATCCGCCGTCGTGGGCGAGGAATTGACCTCCAATCCTTTGGTGCGCACCATCACCTTCACCGGCTCGACCGAGGTGGGCAAGCGATTGATGCAGCAGGCGGCGGGGACGGTGAAGAAAGTGGCGCTGGAACTCGGCGGCAACGCGCCCTTCATCGTGTTCGATGACGCCGATCTCGACAAGGCCGTTCAGGGGCTGATGGCCAACAAATTCCGCAACATGGGCCAAACCTGCGTGTGCGCCAATCGCATTTTCGTACAGGACGGCGTTTATGACGCCTTCACCGCCAAACTCAGGATGGAAGTGGGCAAACTTAAACTGGGCAATGGGCTGGAGGACGGCGTGACCCAAGGTCCGCTCATCAATGCCGGAGCTATTCAGAAAGTGGAGCGGCATGTGCGGGACGCTGTGGCGCATGGCGCACAGCTGGTGCTGGGCGGAAAGCCAGCGTCGCAGGGAGGCACATTCTATGAGCCGACGGTGCTAACGGGTGTGACGCCGCACATGCTGATGATGCAGGAGGAAACATTTGGCCCGGTCGCCGGCCTGATGCGTTTTTCGACGGAAGACGAAGTGATCCGGCTCGCCAACGCCACGCCATTCGGGCTAGCCGCCTATTTTTACG
>JAQTLI010000307.1 GCA_028714995.1 Methylobacter sp.
CCGGTTTGATCTGTTTTTTTAACGGTTTAACAATTAAGCCCTTGCCTTTTAGGCGGTTTGATCGGTGCCAATTTTCAATTCGGGCAAATACACCCCCTAACGTCAGCGACGAAGTTACCCTCACCATTGCCGTTGAAGCCGCTAAGGAATAAGCTTTAAGCTAATACCGCCCCTTGAATTTCCGTTACCGTATTAAGGAGTACGACATGCGCACCCACACGTTACAACAAATGACAAGAACCATCGCCGACTTTCCAGCCTCCCTCCATCATGGATTCGATAAAGCTGCTTACTGGAATATGCAACTATCGGCCAAGCAATAATGAACAGCGAATCAGCTATTTTACCAAGTCCTGTTGTATACCTTTCTCATGGAGGAGGTCCCCTACCCTTGCTTGGAGATAAACGCCACCAGAACATGATCAATGTTATTAGAGAAATTACGGAAACTCTCGCAAAGCCCAGCGCAATTCTAGTCATTAGCGCGCATTGGGAAGAGAGCAAGCCAACCATTACCAGCGGGGCATCTCCTTCATTGATATATGATTATTATGGCTTTCCTAAGGAATCCTATGAAATTGAGTATCCCGCACCAGGCTCGCCTGAACTGGCAAATAAGATTTTTAATCTATTGACGAGTTCTGGTATTGAAGCAAAACTTGACGACCGGCGAGGTTTTGACCACGGTTTGTTTGTACCGTTAAAGCTTATGTATCCGGCGGCAAACATTCCGTGTGTCCAATTGTCTCTGGTCAATAGCTTGCAGCCTGAAGAACATATCCGGATTGGTAAAGCCTTAACTGATTTGAGAAAAGATAACGTTCTTGTTATTGGTTCCGGGTTTTCATTCCATAATCTCAAAGAATTTTTTGTGCCCTCGACAAAAGAAGCCCGGTCTATGAATGAGTCCTTCGAGCAATGGCTAATCGAAACCTGTTCCAATAGTCAGTTCACTGAAGAGGAGCGGGAGCAAAGGCTGAAAAATTGGGATAGCGCCCCTGCTGCAAGATACTGCCATCCAAGAGCAGAACACTTATTGCCCCTACACGTTTGCTATGGAGTCGCCGGCACTGCGGCAAAAAAGGTGTTTGAATTTGAAATAATGGGAAAAATGGCGAGTGCTTATATCTGGTAAAACGACTTTATAAAAATCAATTGGTGAAAACAGCAACTTAAGGAATATTAATTAAGTGTAGGAATGTAAAACAAAGAGGAAAAAACGGCAGCCCGAGAAGTGAGCTGCGGCGCAACTTGGAAGCTAATTCAACTTACCAAATACTGTCCGTCTCTTTTCGAGCAGGTGAAGGATATATTTTCTGTTCAACACCCATGATGGCCCTGTTCAAAATGCCAAGGTTTTTTTCCTCGTTGATTTGCATGCCCATCACATAAAAAATAGGCATCCATAACGGATTGATTAAAATCCCGCCGAGTATACTCTTCCATGTCCGTTTCAAGTTTTTGAAAGGATTAAAAGACTCTGTCAGGGCACACATGGGACACTCGACAAAAACAGCGGCAATGGGGTACAAAATTGCTTTTTCATGTTCTTCAAGCTGCGCCATGGATTTCAGGAGTTTTCGCTCCATGTTATGGTAATTTCTCCGTGCAAAGCTCGATGAAAGAGCAAAAGTAAGCGCGACCAAGGGCAGAATAACGGTCGGCGGGGCCAGAGGCGCGAAGGTAGAAGATAACATGACCACGCAAAGCCCCAACATGAGAGCGTCTTCTCCCCGCTCTACATCGCGATCAATACCCTTGACAATGGCGGAAACAGCATTATCAAACTGATCATCTAAATAGCTTTTTTTATTTATCATGATGTTCTCCTGATAGGTATACCTGCGTATTCCAGTGAAAAAAACACCACTCCATGGAACATAGTGACGCAGGATAATTTTTCTTTTACTCCTTCTTGTTAGTTGTCGTCAATTGGAATATTGTTTATGGGCTAATTCTCTTTTTTAGTCAACATGTTACGCGTTTCGTTAAACAGATCCAAGACATAGGCTGGACAACATCACTCGCTTGCATCGGTATCTTCATCCATTCGTACTTTGCCCCAAAAAACCAGATACTGATAACCGTTATAAATAAGCATTACCGGAACCAGAAAACCGATACCTGTGAGCATAAATATCAAGGTCTTATTGGAAGATGCCGCTCCAATCAGTGTTATCGACGATGGGATCATGTAAGGATAATACCCTATGGTCATTCCCATAAACGAGGCAAAGAAAAAAAAGATACTCCAGAAAAAAGGACTTGCTTCAAACCCCCGTCGCAATGCCCGTATTAACATAAAAAAAGCAAAGCTGATCAAGCATAGAAAGAAATCCAAAGAAAGTCGCGATGCAAAATCATCCCAACGCGCTGCAACATAAGGATTAGACTGTAGAGTCCAGATGATGACCGCTATACCGATCGATATACCAAAAATGGCTGTAACATAAGCGTGGCGGATACTGATTCGCTGCAACTCACCCTCCGTTTTTATTATTAAATAAGTCGCTCCCAGCAAACCATAGCCGACAACCACTCCGATAGCAACTAACAAGGAAAATGGCGTGAGCCAAGCCCAGCCTCCATCCAATCCAGTACCGTTCACATTCAGTCCGCTGATCAACCCGCCAAACGCAAGCCCCTGAGCGATGGCGGCCAACAAGCTGCCTCCTCCAAATGCCATATTCCAAAGCGCTTTATTGTGTGCATGACTGCGAAATTCAAAGGCTACACCACGGAAAATAAGCGCAAATATCATCAGCATAACCGGAATATAAAGCGCATGCAGCACGATTGCATAAACCAGCGGAAATGCGCCAAAGAGCGCGCCGATCAGCAGGACCAGCCAGGTCTCGTTGGCATCCCATACTGAACCCAGACTGGCCATCATAATCGTGCGCTGCTTTTCATCAGGGTTTAGCAGGAAAAGAATTCCCACCCCCAGATCAAAGCCATCCACAACTATATATAGAAAGAATATCAGCCAAATTATAAAAAACCAGATATTGGCCAGAAAAACATGAAGCTCATTAAACATGAGGTTCACCTCCTTTATCGTTGTCAGGCGTTTTTCTGATAACTCGCCTTTCCCCGCCAATAATTTTAGATAGAGGGTTATTTAATGGCGCGTCGGCCATATCAGGTCCCTTCCGGATAATTCTGGCTGCAAAAACCACAAACACCATAAAAAGCATTGCATAAACAATTACAAAACTAATTAGACTGGCAAACACTGCAGAAGCAGGCAAGGCAGATGCAACATCACTGGTACGCAATATGCCATAGACCACCCAGGGCTGACGGCCAACCTCCCTGACTATCCAGCCGCATTCTGTTGCCAGATAGCCGAGAGGGAGAGAAGCCATCCATGCATAGAGCAGTATCCGGTTTTTAGCAATATGCCGGGGCGTTAATTGACCTTTAAGCCAGCACACTAACGTCCAAACTATCAGCGCAAACAAACTAAAACCAATCGCCGCCATGATACGGAAACAGTAAAAAATCAGTGGAATTACTGGAGGTTGATCAGCCTGCGGAAATGCTTTTAAGCCAATGACTCGTCCCTCCAAACTCCCGGTAGCCAGAACACTCAATACCTTTGGAACATGAATAGACCAGTCATTTTTCTGGGCTGTCTTATCTGGCCATGCCAAAACATTCCAGTACGCTCCCGATCCGGGCTCATTGGTTTCCCAGTGCGCTTCAATGGCAGCCCCTTTTGCCGGTTGATGTTCAAACACCTCATGACCATTGCCGTGGCCCAGCAATATTTGAACAGGCGCGGCAAACGCCGCAATCATTACAACCAGCTTAAAAGACTTTAAAAAGAAATCCGTATGCCGTCCTTTTATCAAGTACCATGCAGACAAACCGCCCATCACAAAGAGACTTGTTTCCAGGCAGGCAACCCACATATGAGACACCGCCCAAAATGTATCCGAATTAAAAATTGCCTGAGAATAGCTATCCACTACAAACATGTTATTTTTCAGATGACCGCCTGCCGGAGCCTGCATCCATGCATTGGCAACCAAAATCCAAAATACCGAAAGTGATGCCCCCAAGGCCACCATACAGGTAGCGAACAAATGGATGGCTGGAGGTACGCGCATCCATCCAAAAAGCATAATCCCCAGAAATCCGGCTTCCAACATGAAAGCCATGGCTCCTTCGAAGCCCAGAATATTTCCAAAAAATTCGCCCGTCATCATGGAAAAGCGTGACCAGTTAGTACCGAACTCAAATTCCAGAGGAATGCCGGTGACAACGCCGACCGAGAAATTAAGCAGAAACAGTTTTGACCAAAAATGCGCATGCCGATAATAATCAGCATCGCCGGTTTTCAACCATAGCACTTCAAACACAACCAGAACCAGGGACATGCCGACTGACGTGAGCGGCCA
>JAQTLI010000308.1 GCA_028714995.1 Methylobacter sp.
CACGTTATTAGTGGCGGATTGCGTCAAGCCATTCTGCCGCTGGCAAAGTGTGTAGGCTTGCCTGAAAATCATGTTCATGCAGTCGATATTTATTTCAACGAAGATGGCAGTTATCGCAATTATGATCTGAATTCCCCGTTGGCCAGAACGGGCGGTAAAGCTGAGATTTGCAGGCAGTTGCTTAAAGCGCAAGGTTCTTTGGTGATGATCGGTGATGGCAAGACCGATATGGAAGCCAAGCAGGCTGGAGTCAGTGTGATCGGTTTTGGTGGTGTAGTCGACAGACCGGTTGTTCGTGAGCTTGCCGATTTTTATAGCGCCGAACCAACTCTGATTTCTATTCTGGCGTATATTTTGTAAAGTTGTGTCGATAAGCATTAAACAGAATGTTAAAATTATTCATTTTTAAGCGTTCTTAGAGAGAGACAATGGCTGGACATAGTAAATGGGCTAATATCAAACATCGTAAGGCAGGTCAGGACGCCTTGCGCGGAAAGATTTTCACCAAAATACTACGTGAAATTACCGTAGCAGTAAAAACCAGCGGCCCGGATGCAGCAAGCAATCCTGCTTTACGCACTGCGATTGATAAGGCTTTGGGCGCTAATATGCGTCGCGATACCATTGATACAGCCATCAAAAAAGCCTCTGGTACGCTGGAAGGTGTTAATTACGAAGAAGTCCGTTATGAAGGTTATGGTCCTGGTGGTACGGCAGTTATGGTTGATTGTTTAACCGATAATCGCAACCGCACTGTCGGTGAAGTGCGTCATGCTTTTTCTAAAGCGGGAGGCAACTTGGGCACCGATGGTTCTGTTGCCTATATGTTCAACAAGGTAGGTATTCTCAGTTACGCGCCTTCCGTTAATGAAGATGCTCTAATGGAAGCCGCCCTGGAAGCCGGAGCTGAAGATGTTATCACCAATGATGACGGCTCGGTTGATGTCATGACTACCCCCGAAAGTTATTTAGCTGTAAAAGATGCCCTGATTGCCGCTGGCTTTGTACCTGACAATGCTGAAGTCACGATGCAGGCGACAACGATGGCTGAACTGGATGCCGAAGGTGCGGAAAAAATGATGCGTTTGATAGATAGACTGGAAGATCTGGATGACGTGCAAAATGTTTATTCTAATGCGGAAATCAGTGACGAAATTATGGAAGGGCTTAATTGATAAGCTTTACTTTAAGCCACTGTAGCTGATGCGAATTTTAGGGATAGACCCCGGTTCAAGAATAACAGGATATGGAATTATAGAGAACTCGTCGCGGGGTTATAAATACATAGCCAGCGGCAGCATTCGCATTAAAGCCGATTATTTTCCTGATCGGCTTAAACAAATCTTTGACGGCGTTCTGGAAGTTGTCGAACGCTATCAACCTGAGCAAATGGCAATAGAGCAGGTCTTTATGCATAAAAATGCTGACTCTGCGCTTAAACTGGGTCAAGCCCGGGGTGCGGCAATTTGTGCAGTTCAGACTACCGGTTTGCCGGTGTTTGAATACGCTGCCCGGCAAGTCAAGCAGGCCGTGGTTGGCAAGGGCAGCGCCGAGAAAAATCAAGTTCAGCACATGGTGAAAATTCTGTTAAATATACAAGGCGAGTTACAAATCGATGCCAGCGATGCGCTGGGTATCAGTATTTGTCATGCACATTATCACCAAACTGCACAGCGGTTGCAGCAGAGCGTGTTGAAATGATCGGTTTTTTGCGTGGCAAACTGATATTTAAAGCTCCACCAATGCTAATGCTTGATGTGCACGGCGTCGGTTATGAAGTCGAAGCACCGATGACCACTTTTTATAGTTTGCCCGCCATCGGTGCAGAGATAATATTGCACACTCATCTGGTCGTCCGGGAAGATGCTCACATCTTATTCGGATTTTCGACTGAAGCGGATCGCGCGATGTTCAGAACCCTGATCAAGGTTAATGGTGTTGGTCCCAAACTGGCTTTGACGATTTTATCAGGGCAGAGTGCCGAAGAATTCCATCGTTGTATACATAATAATGATACACAAGCGTTGGTGCGCTTGCCGGGTGTAGGTAAAAAGACGGCTGAGCGCCTGGTTATTGAAATGCGTGATAGATTGCCGGATTTGGGCGAGTCATCAAAGCCATCATTAACAGATATTGTTAATGATGGTATGCCGAGCCAAACCATTGGTAATCCAAAGCAGGAAGCCGTCAGTGCCTTGTGTTCATTAGGTTACAAGCCGCTGGATGCCGGCAAAATGGTGCAAAATATCAGCGTCGAAGGTAAAAGCTGTGAAGACATTATCAGGCTGGCATTACAAGGTACAGTAAGATGATCGAAAGTGATCGCATGGTTACCGCGCATAGCCACACGGATGAGGAACGGCAGGATCGAGCCATTCGACCCAAGCGTTTGGCTGATTATATCGGGCAGCAGGAATTGCGTACGCAAATGGAGATTTTTATCCAGGCGGCCACAGCTCGGCAGGAGGCGCTTGATCATGTATTGATTTTTGGTCCTCCGGGATTGGGTAAAACCACACTGGCTAATATCATAGCGGCCGAGATGTGTGTTAATATTCGCCAGACTTCAGGTCCTGTGCTTGATAAAGCAGGCGATCTTGCTGCGCTGCTGACCAATCTTGAAGCCCATGATGTGTTGTTTATCGATGAAATCCATCGGCTGAGTCCGGCGGTTGAAGAAATCCTATATCCGGCCATGGAAGATTACCAGCTTGATCTTATGATTGGCGAAGGCCCTGCCGCGCGCTCCATTAAGCTGGATTTGCCGCCCTTTACATTGGTTGGCGCCACTACCCGTGCCGGTTTGCTGACATCAC
Organism: Methylobacter sp.; assembly: GCA_028714995.1. Taxonomy (GTDB): domain Bacteria; phylum Pseudomonadota; class Gammaproteobacteria; order Methylococcales; family Methylomonadaceae; genus Methylobacter_A. The sequence continues at coordinate 2,817 of JAQTLI010000308.1, forward strand.
CCTTGCGTGATCGTTTTGGCATCGTTCAAAGATTGGAATTTTACACTGACAACGAGCTGGCAAGTATTGTAGAGCGCTCAGCAAAAGTATTGGGCATTGCCATGGAACAGCGTGGTGCTTATGAAATAGCCCGCCGTTCTCGTGGTACACCCCGGATTGCCAATAGATTGCTGCGCCGGGTGCGCGATTATGCCGAAGTAAAAGGCAATGGTATGGTTACCGAGGAACTATCCTTTCAGGCACTGGAAATGTTGAAAGTGGATAGCAATGGCTTTGATAGCTTAGACCGCAAACTGCTGATGGCCATGATTGAAAGTTTTGCCGGAGGGCCGGTGGGGCTTGATACATTGGCCGCTGCGATAAATGAAGAGCGGGGCACTATTGAAGATGTAGTGGAGCCGTATTTGCTGCAACAGGGCTTTATTATGCGCACTCCGAGAGGGCGTGTGGTCAGCCAGAATGCTTATTTGCATTTTGGCCTACAGCCACCGAAACCTTTTGGCTTGTCAGAAGATTTGTTTGAGTGAAGGGGGGTAATGAAAGAGGTGTTTTTACCTTGAATCTTATGCTTTTGGCTTTATATTAAAATAAATGAAAAATTTTAACTGGCCGGTACGCGTTTATTACGAAGACACTGATGCAGGCGGTGTGGTGTTTTACGCCAACTACCTGAAATTTTTCGAGCGGGCAAGAACCGAAATTCTCAGGGCAATGGGCTTTGAGCAGGATAAACTGATCGCTACCGAAGGCATCATTTTTGTGGTGCGTTCGGTGCAGGTCGATTATTTGAGTCCTGCCCGGTTTAATGAACTATTACAAGTTAGTGCAGAGGTAAGTGAGGCAAAAAAAGCCAGCCTTACTTTTAAGCAACTAGTTACACGAGGCGATAACGTTTTATGCAAGGGCGTAATTCGTATTGCTTGTTTGGATGCACAAACCATGCGTCCTAAAGCTATTCCCGAAACCCTATTTAGAACAATTTTAGAGCTTTTAAAAAAATGAATACTGATTTATCCATTTTCCATTTAGTTATGGAAGCCAGTTTTGTTGTGCAATTTGTCATGTTATTGCTGTTAACAGCGTCGGTGGCATCATGGACATTTATTTTTTCCAAACGCAAGGAGCTTAACCGGGCGATTGAAATCACCGATGAGTTTGAAGAGCAATTTTGGTCTGGTGTGGTATTGGCTGAGCTTTATAGAAAATTGGCAGCAAAGGATTTTGAACCGGAAGGCATAGAGAAAATATTCCTTGCCGGTTATAAAGAGTTTTCCCGAATGCGGCAAGCCGGCAATGTAGAACCCGGTGTGCAGGTGGAAAGTGCCCAACGCGCCATGCGTATCGAGTTAGCACGGGAATTGGAGCGACTGGATGAGCATTTGCCGTTTCTTGCTACAGTGGGTTCGATCAGTCCATATATTGGTTTATTTGGTACAGTATGGGGCATCATGAATTCTTTTATGTCACTAGGCAGCGTTAAACAGGCGACATTGGCGCAAGTTGCACCGGGCATTGCCGAAGCATTGATTGCAACAGCCATTGGTTTATTTGCGGCGATCCCCGCGGTTATTTCTTATACCGTTTTG
>JAQTLI010000309.1 GCA_028714995.1 Methylobacter sp.
GCGGCTTTAGGTTGTGAAGGTAAATGGGCGATACATCCGTCACAAGTTGAATTAGCCAACGAAATTTTTACCCCACCTGCTGCTGAGATTGACAAGGCAAAACGTATTCTTGTCGCCTTAAAAGAGGCGGCTGCACAGGGTAAAGGTGCTGCAGCATTGGACGGTCGTTTAATCGATGCTGCATCAGAAAAAATGGCGAACAACGTGGTTAGAGCTGCTGAAGCGATTGCTGCAAAAACTAAATAACAACGCAACACAAAGATAAGGAGATGCTGTGGATATTCATGAGTATCAAGCGAAAGAAATTTTAAGCGGTTATGGCGTTAAAATCGCTGAAGGTGGGATGGCTTACAGCCCGGAAGACGCAGTCCAACGCGCCAGAGAAATCGGCGGCAATGTTTGGGCGGTTAAAGCACAGATCCATTCAGGTGCTCGTGGCAAAGCAGGCGGCATTAAAATCTGCAAAACAGATGATGAAGTTGAAGCAGCTGCCGAAGCATTATTAGGGAAAACGCTGATTACTCATCAAACCGGTCCGGCAGGTAAAGTTTGTTCAAGACTATATATCGAGGCAGGTACCGATATTGCCAAAGAATTGTATTTCTGTTTTCTGGTTGACCGTAGCTCAGAACGTATCGTCATGGTGGGCTCCGCTCAAGGCGGTATGGAAATTGAAGAACTGGCTGAAAACAATCCCGACGCCATTACCAAAATTTACATTGAACCTGCTGTAGGCCTGCAAGACTATCAGGCGCGTGAAATGGCCTTTGCATTGGGCCTGGACCCTGCATTGCTGAGTCATGCGGTTAAAACGATCAGAGGCTGTTACCGCGCACTGCGGGAGCTTGATGCCAACATGCTGGAAATCAACCCGCTAGTCATTACCGGCAGCGGTGAATTGGTCGCTCTGGATGCGAAAATGGGCTTTGATGATAATGCCTTGTTCCGTCAGCAGAAAATTTCTGAGTTGCGTGATAAAACACAGGAAGATCCCCGTGAAATGGCTGCTGCTGACCGCGGTTTGAGTTATGTCGGACTGGACGGAGACATTGGCTGCATGATTAACGGTGCCGGTTTGGCGATGGCTACCATGGACATGATTAAACTGGCGGGTGGTGAACCGGCTAATTTCCTGGACGTAGGTGGTGGCGCATCAGCTGAGCGTACAGAAAAAGCGTTCCGTTTGGTACTGGCTGACAAAGGCGTTAAAGCCATGCTGGTCAATATTTTTGCCGGCATCAACCGTTGTGACTGGATTGCCGAAGGTGTTGTCGAGGCGGTTAAGAAAATCGACATGAAAATACCTTTGATCGTCAGGTTATCAGGCACTAACGTTGACGAAGGTCGTAGAATTATCGCTGAAAGTGGATTGCCTATCATTACGGCAGAAACATTGGCCGAAGCGGCTGAAAAAGCGGTGCAAGCGCGTAATGAAGCAGTGGCAAAGGGGTTATAAATGGCTATTTTAATTAACGAAAATACTCGCATTATTGTTCAGGGATTTACTGGCAAAATCGGCAGTTTCCATGCTCAGGACATGATCAACTACGGCTCCAACGTTGTAGGTGGTATTACCCCGGGTAAGGGCGGTCAAACACACTTGGGTCTTCCGGTCTTTAATACCGTAAAAGAAGCTGTACGCCAAGCCGGTGCCGAAGCCAGTATTATCTTTGTGCCACCAGCATTCGCTGCCGATTCAATTATGGAAGCGGCTGATGCGGGTATTAAATACTGTGTTGCGATTACCGATGGTATTCCTACCCAGGACATGATGACTGTTAAAAACTTTCTGCGCCGTTTTCCTAAAGAAAAAAGAATGATTCTGACCGGCCCTAACTGTGCGGGTACTATCAGTCCGGGACGTGCCATGTTGGGTATTATGCCTGGACATATCTATATGCAGGGCAATGTCGGTATTGTCGGTCGTTCAGGTACCCTGGGGTATGAAGCGGCTGATCAGATGAAACGCCTGGGTATCGGCATTTCAACCTCGGTTGGTATCGGCGGTGATCCCATCAATGGCAGCTCACACCGGGACATATTGGAAAAATTTGAGCAGGATCCGGAAACCAAAGTGGTTGTCATGATTGGCGAAATTGGCGGGCCACAGGAAGTTGAGGCCGGCATCTTTGCCAAAGAACACATGAGCAAACCAGTGGTTGCTTACATCGCCGGCTTAACTGCACCGGAAGGTCGCCGCATGGGTCATGCCGGTGCGATCATTTCGTCTGCGGGTGAAAGCGCGGCGGAAAAAGTGGCGATGCTAAAAGAACTGGGCGTCACCATTTGCCCAACCCCGTCTGCAATGGGTGAAACGGTTGCGGCAGTATTGGCCAAGATGTAATTGGATTTAATGGGCAAAAAGCAGGCTGCTTTTTGCCTCCCATTTACATGCCAATATGTTGATGCATCTCAGCAATCTTTTAGCTTGGTATATTTTTAAATGAAAATACTTATTCTTGGAGCCGGAGTTACCGGTTCATCGGTTGCCGAGGCGTTGGCGAGCGAAGAAAATGATATTGTGGTCATTGATTTCAGAACGGAGCTGCTCGATGCTTTAAAAGAGCGTTTCGACATCGCCACGGTCGCCGGTAATGCGGCTCATCCGAGTGTGCTGGAACAGGCGGGCGCTCATAATGCCGATATGATTATCGCTGTTACCGATCGCGACGAGACCAATATGCTGGCGTGCATGGTCGTAAATACGCTGTATAGCCGGCCGAAAACCATTGCGCGGGTGCGTGCCATTGATTATCTCAAAAATCCGCAATTGTTCGGTCCGAACGGAATTCCTGTGGATATTGTTATCAGCCCCGAACAAATCGTTATGGAGGCTATCCGAAATCTGATTGAGTTCCCCGGTGTTTTGCATATTTCCAATTTTGCCGGCGGTTTGGTAAGACTGTTTTCGGTGAAAGTGGTGGCGGATGGATCCTTAACGGGTAAAAAAATTAAAACCCTGAAAGAGCATCTGGTCGGCGGTAAAATTCGCGTAGTGGCTATTTTCCGACAAGGTATCCCGCTGGCAGTGAATGGTGAAGCCGTTATTGAAACGGGCGATGAAGTGTTTTTCGTGGCGCCTCGTGAAGAGGTGCGCCGGGTATTGAAAGAATTGAACAAGCTGGAGGCCCCGTTAAAACGAGTTATTATTGCCGGTGGCGGGCATATCGGTAAACGTTTGGCGCTGGCGTTGGAAAAAGATCATCAAGTAAAAATCATTGAAAAAGACCCCATACGAGCCAAAAAAGTCGCCAACGATCTTGATCATACTGTGGTGCTTTTAGGCGATTGCGCCGATGAAACTCTGTTGCTTGATGAATCAATCGACAGCACAGATTTGTTTTGTGCGATTACCGAAAATGACGGTGTAAATATTATCGCCGGTTCGTTAGCGAAAAGCTTGGGTGCGCGTAAGGCTATCTGTCTGCTCAATCATGTTTCATACAGCAAGTTATTGCCCGGTACCGGTATCGATGTCGCCGTGCTTCCTAATCAGGAAACATTGGGCAGCATTCTTAAGCATGTGCGTCGCGGTGATGTGGTACAGGTCAGTTCGCTGTGCGGCGGCACTGCCGAGGCTATTGAGGCTATTGCACATCATGGTAACGGCCCAGATTCCGTCGTTGGACGCCGGGTGGATTCTATTAATTTCCCGGAAGGCATTGTGATGGGCGCGCTGATCCGTAACCAGCAAGTTATTTCGATTCACCATGAGACCGTATTTGAAGAAGGCGATCACGTGGTGATGTTCGCGATGGATAAAAAACTGGTCGTAAACATCGAGAAGAAATTTCAACCCCTTTAATGGTCATGCTCGAAACGATGTATTTGAACCGTCCGCTGAATATTGTTTGGCGTGATACTATTCAGTTCGCAGTATCCTTGCTGTGGCAATCAATCAATGGCTTATGGATTTTTGTTATCTGTCGAGCCAATGCTGCATAACCTCTAAATGCTTTCATGAACGTCATTTTTACTATCATACATATCTTCGGCGTAGTTATTATGGTCTTCAGTGGCTTAATGTCCACTTGTTTGCTGACCTCAAAAATAGCTGAAGACGGAGCCACTACAGCTTTTCTCCAAGGGACTTTGATTACTTTATTGTCCGGCGCCTTAATGTTTTTTTTGACGAGACGGTCACCCAAAAAAGTGTCACGGAAAGCGGGATTTTTATTGGTAACGTTGTGCTGGTCACTTGCTTCGGTGTTTTGTACTTTGCCCTTGCTGCTGTATCTGCCTGGATTAAGTTTTGTCGATGCCTATTTTGAGGTCATTTCCGGCCTCACGACGACAGGCGCGACGGTACTTAGCGGTCTGGATCATTTGCCGATGTCGATTAACCTGTGGCGGCATGAGTTGACCTGGTTTGGCGGGATAGGC
>JAQTLI010000310.1 GCA_028714995.1 Methylobacter sp.
GATGTAATTGGCGTTCAGGATCGCGGTCAGAGTCGCGCGTCCTAACCCGACGGCACCCAGCATGGCGATATACGCCCAGGAAATGGTGTAGATGCTGGCCGATCCCCAGGGCGCGGCGGACACCGTGCCTATGGTGCCGTGCTTGCCTTTGGCGGGGTTGACGCCTTCTACTACCGGATGGTCGGGCAGGAACGGGGCCAGATGCGCACCCACGCCTATCGGACCGACGCCGGGACCGCCGCCGCCGTGCGGTATGCAGAAGGTTTTATGCAGGTTAAGATGGGCGACATCGGCACCGATTTTTCCGGGACGGCTCAAGCCTACCAGTGCATTAAAGTTGGCGCCATCCAGGTAAACCTGTCCGCCGTGCTGATGGATGAGGTCGCAGATTTCCCTGAACGCCTGCTCGAACACGCCGTGTGTGGACGGATAGGTAATCATTAACGCGGCCAGGGTGTCTTGATATTCGGTTGTTTTCGCGCGCAAATCCTCCAGACTGACGTTGCCGTTTTCATCACAGGCGACTACCACGACTTTAAGCCCCGCCATCGTTGCACTGGCCGGATTGGTGCCGTGCGCGGAAGCGGGTATCAGGCAGATATTGCGCTGCGCCTGGCCCCTAACCTCATGGTATTTGCGGATGACTAAAAGTCCTGTGTATTCGCCCTGAGAACCGGCGTTGGGTTGCAGGGAAAAAGCATCAAAGCCGGTCAGGTCGCATAACATGTCTTCGAGTTCGGCAAACATCTGTTGGTAGCCATGGGTCTGATACAGTGGTGCGAATGGATGCAGGGCATTAAATTCAGAATAGGAAATGGTCTGCATTTCCGTGGCGGCATTAAGCTTCATAGTGCAGGAACCCAGCGGGATCATGGAGTGATCCAGTGCTATGTCGCGTCTGGCGAGCCTTCGCATATAACGCATCATCTCGGTTTCCGAATGATAACGGTCGAAAACCGGATGTTGCAGTATTTGATCGTTGCGCAGTAACGGTTCAGGAATACATTCAACTATGCTGGCATCCAGCACATTAATATCGGGGATATCTGCGGTGGCTGATGCAAAAACCTGCCAGATATCTCTTAAATTTTCCCGCGTTGTGGTTTCGTCCAGGGAGATACCTATGTGATCCGCATCGATAACACGGAGGTTGATATTGGCTTCCTCAGCCTGGGCGACGATATGTTTTGCCCGGTTCGGGGTGCTGATACACAGGGTATCGAAATAACAATCGCTTAGCACTTGATGACCTAGCTGGGTAATTCCGGCTGCAAGGATTTGCGCGTAGCGATGCACCCGGCCCGCAATCAGCCGCAAGCCTTCTCCACCGTGATAAACCGCATAAAATCCGGCGATGACGGCAAGCAGCACCTGGGATGTACAGATATTGCTGGTGGCCTTGTCCCGGCGGATATGTTGCTCGCGGGTTTGCAGTGCCATGCGCAAGGCAAGCTTTCCGTGGCTGTCTTTGGATACGCCGATAATCCGTCCCGGAACCGAGCGTTTGTATTCGTCCTTGGTGGCAAAATATGCGGCATGAGGGCCGCCGTATCCCATCGGCACACCAAAACGCTGGGCTGAGCCCACCACAATATCGACACCGAATTCGGCAGGCGGTTTAAGCAAAATCAGCGCCAACAAATCCGCCGCTACCGTGACCAGCGCCAATTTGGCCTGGGCTATCGCGGTAACTGTGCTCAGGTCATTTATTTCGCCTTTGCAGCCGGGATATTGCAAGAGCAGGGCAAAAAAATCGTATTGTTCCAGGTCGTGATAAGGGTCGGCGACGATAACCTCATAGCCCAGGGAGCGGGCACGGGTCTTGATCACGGCGATGGTCTGCGGATGGCAGTCCTGATCCACGAATATGCTGTTGGCCGTACTCTTGGACAAGCGTCGCGACATGGCCATAGCTTCTGCTGCCGCCGTGGCCTCATCAAGCAGTGAGGCGTTGGCAAGCTCCATGCCGGTTAAATCGACAATGACCTGCTGAAAGTTAAGCAACGCTTCCAGCCGCCCTTGGCTGACTTCGGCCTGATAAGGCGTGTAAGCCGTATACCAGCCGGGGTTTTCCAGCACATTGCGCTTAATCACTGCAGGCATGATGGTGTCGTAATAGCCCATGCCGATCATGGAGGTGAACACTTTATTGCGTTCGCGCATTTTGTGCAGATGCTTGATCACCGCGCGTTCACTAATTGTTTCGGTCAGCTTTAACGGTTCATGATTCAGGATATTGGCCGGAATGGCCAGATCGATGATGTCTTCCAGTTCATTTAAGCCCAGTTCTGCCAGCATGGCTTTGGTCTGCTGCGGATTGGGGCCGATGTGGCGGTTGATGAAATTACCGCGCATTTCCAGTTGGGCCAAGCTAGGGCGAGATGTCGGCATAATGGTTTACCTCTTCTTATCGGTGATAGCGATGGGGGATAAAGGGCAATTGGGTCACGGTAACTGCGATCCGGCGGTCGCGTACCCAGGCATACAGGGTATTGCCCAAGGTGACGGCATTCCGGGATAGCAAGGCCATGGCAATCGGCTGACCCAGGCTGGGGGAAAAACTGCCGCTTGTTACATGGCCTACGGCGGTACCTTTGGTATTGTAAATTTCACTGCCTTCCCGAACCGGTATTTTGCTTTCCACCAGCAAACCCGTGCGGATTTTATCTGAGCCACGTTGCAACTGATTCAGAATTTTGTCAGCTCCGGGAAATTGGTTATGGTCTTTTTTAAACAGCCATTGCAGTCCTGCTTCTGTCGGCGTAATCGATTCATTGATTTCATGGCCGTATAGGCACAGACCTGCTTCCAGACGCAAAGTATCCCTGGCGCCTAATCCGACGGGTTCGACTTCATCTTCAGCCAGCAAAAGGCGGGCAAGTTGTTCAGCATAATGATTGGCTACCGAGATTTCAAAGCCGTCTTCGCCGGTATAGCCGCTACGGCTGATGCTGCATGGAATGCCATTGATGTCAGTTTCGCAGGCCTGCATAAAGGATAAATCAGTGGCAGATGCAGAAAACTTATCGATAATTTTTGCCGCAGAGGGGCCTTGCAAGGCGAACAGGGAGTGATCAGGCAATTCTTTAACAGAACACCGGTCAGATAGATGCCTTTTAAAATGGCTGAAATCCTTGTCTTTGCAGGCGGCATTCACAATGACCATCAATCCTGAGTCAATACGGGCAATGATGATGTCATCAATAATGCCGCCATCATTATTGGTTAATACGGTATATTTTTGCTCGCCGGGTTTAAGTCCGGTAATGTCGCTGGGTGTCAGTCGCTCGAGCTCGCTGGCGGTAGCATCACCCTGAATCAGGCATTGCCCCATGTGGGAAATATCGAAGAAACCAGCGTGGCTGCGGCAGTGAAGATGCTCGTGAAGTATACCGTTGCCGTATTGCACCGGCATTTGGTAGCCGGCAAAACACACCATTTTGGCACCCAGCTCAAGATGAAGATTGTAAAGCGGCGTTTGTTTTAACATGGCAGCACTAGTCTCGTCGTGTGAGCAAGACTGTAGTGTAACGCTGAAAAAATGTTAAATGAAGTTTAGAAAACCAGGAACCGGTTTTTAGTGGGTGGTTATTCGGGATTTGTTACAACCTGAGGCCTTAGTTGCTTGCTATTGTTTGAGCGATTTTAGTATTTGTTCCAACGGAGCAAGTGAAATGAGTGCTCTGTAAAGAACGGATTTATCTTCCATGAGACCATAGCATTCATAGTTATAGGGCGAGTCTATGGTGCTGCCTATGCCTTCTTTTCTCGGTTCCGGGGGGATTTGTTTAATCAGTATATACACCGCATCACTGGATTTTAGTTTTGCGTGATAGATGCGATCAATGCTGATTTTATGAGACATATAGACTAGCGGATTTCGTTCAAAATCGTGTTTATCTATAATGGCTTTTTCCAGTAAGGCGCTGGATATAAGGCTGCACGGGAATATTTCAGGAAAAACAGCTTTGTTTTTAAAGGGGTCGAAAAAAGCGTCCTGATCTACCAGAGAACCACACAAAAAGTTTTTTGCATTGCTGCTGCTGATAAATTTTCGTTTCAGAAAAAAAGAGCTGCCGGATATAAAAGATCGGTCGGGCTGTTGATTGAGGGCGCCAAACTGCGGAATATCCGGATTCGTCAGGAATAATGCAAATTTGGATTCTGTTTTGTAGCCCAGCAAGGCCAATGAGCCTCCCGATTTAACAGCGATTCTGTTGCTGAGAACTGTCTCGGGGTCTTCTTTAAGTTGCGATGGTTTTATATCGACTGATACTACTTGTCCGGGTTTGACGGCGTTAACAAAAGAAAACTGGTAATTGCTAAAACGAAGGTTTTTATCGCTAATAAGTGCGTTTTCATTATGTAACTGG
>JAQTLI010000311.1 GCA_028714995.1 Methylobacter sp.
AAAAACATTCTTAGCGATATCTAAACCAATTATGCTATTACTCATGTCGGATTCCTCATTATGCTGTTTAAAGGCTCAAGTGCATTTTATGCCGCACTGGGGCAAAAGAGGAGTCCATATCATCACGGAGCATAGCGTAGTGAAAATGCAGGCTTTACGAAATCGCGTCGAGTCATTGCGATAACGATGTTGCATACCCCTTGTTGGGTATGCAACGAGTGAAGCAGGACGGCTGGGGCCGCCGAAGGCATTAGCGGTCGCGTAATTTTTGCCGCTTGTTGGGCAGGGATGCCCATAAAAGCTTTCGCAAAAATAGCGACTCCCCGCCCTGGTGGAAGTTTGCCCATGCACAAGGCAAAATGCTCCAAGGTGGCTGGCTATTTCCCGGCCTGGACCCCATCGATCCACTCAGTACCCGTCAACTCAACCGGGCCATCCATGCCGCTGCAGAGGCTGCGCGGATTGACAAACGGGTGTCGATGCATACGCTGAGACATAATCCGGAGTACCGAATAATGCCGAGTAAGGTTTAGTTCGATTGTTATTATTCACGATTTTCAATAGGTTCCATTCTTAGCTGAGGCTTGCTTACTTAGCATTATTCGGCTTGTCTTCTCTGTCTGGTCAATTGACCAGTTACCCAGGAGACAATTATGATCGAAAATTTTTATCCCAATCCCATTGTTGTGCAACGCTTACAAGCGGGTCCGCTGAGTGCGCACATCGACCCTTCGCCCAGCAGTTATTTGACGAAGGTTACGCTCTGTGGACAGTGAAGTATTCTGTTCGTCTGCTCGCAGACCTCACTACATGGATGCAGCAACAAGAGCTCACGATAACGGATCTTTCTGAACTGCCAGTCCATACTTTTTTTCAGCACCGTTATCAAAGCCGACGTCCTCATCGCGATGATCAAGCCATCTTGAAGAAGTTACTGACGTATCTTCGAACGGCGGGCATAATCGCGGCACCAGTGAAAGTAGTTGGTGATCCCGCGTACACCAGTATGGTGCGGGAGTTCTCGCAATACTTGGTTTGCCAGCGCAACCTGGCACCTTCGACCATCCAACATTATCTCAACACGGTGGTGCGTTTCCTTATCCAGCGCTTTGGGATACAGCCACCAAATCCGGATGCGCTGTGTGCAAAAGATGTTACCGGTTATATGCTGCAACAGGCACGCCGTTATAGCGCTGGGCAAACCCAGTTGATCGCTTCAGCGCTACGCAGCTTTTTCCGATTTTTGCTCCAGCAAGCGTTGATTACCACCGATTTGGCACAGTGCGTACCTACGCCGGCACGACGACGCCTGTCGACGTTACCCAAGTTTATTAGCGCCGACGATGTCGAGCGCTTGCTGCATAGCATTGAACAGAAAACGCCGGAAGGTCGTCGCAATCACGCGATTATGCAGCTTTTGGCCAGACTGGGTCTGCGGGCCGCTGAAGTGGCGGCCCTCACCTTGAATGACCTCGATTGGGACGCAGGGGAAATCATCGTACGCGGTAAGGGTGGACGTTGCGACCGTCTCCCATTGCCTTATGAAGTCGGCCAAGCAATTGCCAACTACTTGCGTGATGGTCGACCATCTTGCTCGACACGATGCGTGTTTGTACGCCATAGGGCGCCGCAGCGCGGATTTGCCAATGGCGAAGCCGTAGGTACGATCGTTCGTCGCGCCCTGGATCGGGCTGGTCTCAACCCGGCGCACAAGGGTGCGCATTTGCTACGCCATTCGCTGGCCACCCGATTGCTTCGAAACGGCGCATCGCTAGCCGAAATCGGCGAGCTATTGCGACATCGCAACATCAATACCACGCAGATTGATGCCAAGGTCGATGAATTTGCCTTGAGAAAACTGGCACTTCCATGGCCAGGAGGTGAGGCATGATCACGCTCCGGCAAGCCGTTGATGAATATATCGCCCTGCGCCAGGCGATGGGATTTAAACTGCATGAAGAAAGCCGCCTGCTGCCCCGGTTCATTGATTTTCTTGAGGACCAAGGCGAGGCGGTTATCACCACGGATCTAGCGGTGCGCTGGGCAACCCAGTGCACCGCTGCTCAGCCAGCCGAGTGGGCCAAGCGGCTGCGATTCGTGCGTGTTTTTGCTCGCTACCGTAGCGCGACCGATCCGCGCACGCAAATCCCACCCACAGGGTTGTTGCCATACCGCGCACGGCGTGCAGAGCCCTATATTTACAACGACGATGAAATCAAACGATTGCTTCTGGCTGCCGGCCAATTGTGCTCGCCCACGGGATTGCGTGCCTACACTTACGTAACCGCCTTGGGTTTGCTTGCGGTTACCGGTATGAGAATCAGCGAACTGGTCAAACTCGATAACGAAGACGTCGACCTCACCCATGGCCAATTAACAATCCGCGACGCCAAGTTTGGTAAATCGCGCTGGCTGCCGTTGCATTCCAGCACCCAGCAAGCACTTCAGCGCTATGTACAAAGGCGTGATCAGCACTACCCCATCCCATGCAGTTCCGGTTTTTTCGTCGCCGAGCAAGGCACGCGGTTAACTTCTTGTACGGTACGAGCCACCTTTGTCCAGCTCTCACGCCAGATCGGCTTGCGAGGTCCCATGGACAGTCATGGCCCTCGGCTGCACGATTTTCGTCACCGCTTTGCGGTTCAGACGCTGTTACGTTGGTATCAGGAAGGTGCGGACGTCGAACAACATCTCCCTGAGCTTTCAACTTACCTGGGTCATGTGAAAGTCAGCGACACCTATTGGTATCTCTCGGCTACGCCGGAACTACTGCAATTGGCTCTGCAACGCTCAGAACAAGGAGACACTCATGACCGCTAACACCATCTTCCCCGCGCTCCTGCAAGCATTCTTCACTGATCGGCTGTTACAGCAAAAACAGGTCAGTCCGCACACAGTCGCTAGTTATCGCGATACCTTCTGTCTACTGTTGCGCTATGCTCAGCAACGGTTACACAAAACGCCGGCAAAGCTGACACTGGCTGAGCTGAATGCTCCCTTGATCATTGCATTTCTTAATCATTTGCAGCAGGAGCGTGGCACCAGTGCGCGCAGCCGTAATGTCCGGCTGGCGGCGATCCACTCGTTCTTCCAGTATGCGGCACTCCAGGCACCCAACTATAGTGGCTTAATCGAACAGGTGTTAGCCATTCCCAGTATGCGCTATGAGCGTAATCCTATCGAGTTTCTGACTCATGCCGAGATCGAGGCGCTGCTTGCCGCGACTGATCAAGATACGTGGATCGGACGACGGGATCGGACGCTGTTGTTATTAGCGCTTCAAACGGGGCTACGCGTGTCCGAGTTAATTGGCCTACGCTGGCAAGATATTGTTTTAGGTACCGGAGCCCGTGCGCTGTCAGGGTAAAGGGCGTAAGACGCGCTGCACCCCACTTCGCAAAGATACTGTCGCCGCATTACAGGCATGGCAGGGTGAGCAACAGGGTCGTTCGAAAGCGCCGGTGTTCCCTAATGCGCGGGGCCAGGCCTTAAGCCGCGATGGAGTCGCCTATCTCTTGGCCAAGTATGTTGCAATTGCCTGTCAATACTGCCCTTCGTTACAACATAAACGGGTAACTCCGCATGTTCTCCGCCATTCCGCCGCCATGGAGCTCCTGCAAAGTGGTGTCGACTGCGCAGTAATTGCCTTGTGGCTGGGTCATGAATCAATGGACACCACTCAAATCTACCTGCATGCCAGTCTTGAACTCAAAGAGCGGGCGCTTGTGAAAACGATACCCATAAATGGGCGCCTCGGCCGCTACGCACCCGACGACGATTTGATGGCCTTCCTAAAAGGACTCTAATAATGCCGACTAAAATATACCACAAGCCCAGAGATTCGCCGTATTATTGACAGCTACTCGGCATTATTCGGTACTCCGGATTATGCCTCTAATGCCGAGCTCGGCATTACCGCCACAGTTTCGCCACCCACTTGCTGGAACAGAAGGTGGATATTCGGGTGATCCAGGTGCTGCTCGGCCACAAGAAGCTGGAGACCACGGCGCTATATGCCCAGGTAGCCACCGATATCCTGCGTGAGGTGGTCAGTCCACTGGAGACCTTGCAACCCTTGTAGACCAAGATCATGGTGCGTCCCGCACTCGAGGTGGCGGATATCTTCCGCGCCCACGGACCCGCTTGGCGACAAGCTCAGCAGACCCACTTAAGTCTGGGACAACTGAAAGTCATGTCCGCCATCGAACAGTGTCGTACCTCGACATTGGGCGGGCATGTGTTGCATTGAAGGAGCAACTGTGTTAAAAGTCAAGAGCTATATGTGTAGTTAGGATCCCAATCCGTTCCATTTTTTGCCATGGCATTCAAGATGGTGAGTAGTTTTCTCATACAGGCGACCAGTACTACTT
>JAQTLI010000312.1 GCA_028714995.1 Methylobacter sp.
ATTTCAGAACAACCGACGTAACGGGTGCTGTTGAGCTGCCAGAAGGCGTTGAAATGGTGATGCCCGGTGATAATATTTCAGTAAAAGTAAAGCTGATTTCACCGATTGCCATGGAAGATGGCTTGCGTTTCGCAATCCGTGAAGGTGGTCGTACAGTAGGTGCGGGCGTCGTTGCATCAATAATCGAGTAATAAATATGTCTAAACAAACTATCAGAATCCGTTTGAAATCATTTGATCATAAATTGATTGATCAATCGGCTGGTGAGATAGTAGAAACAGCAAAAAGAACAGGTGCTCAAGTTAAGGGCCCTATTCCATTGCCTACTAAAAAAGAGCGTTTTACAATTTTGATTTCTCCGCATGTAAATAAAGATGCACGAGATCAATATGAATTGAGAACGTATAAAAGATTATTGGATATCGTTGAACCAACAGAAAAAACCGTAGATGCATTGATGAAGTTAGATCTTGCAGCTGGTGTTGATGTTCAAATAAAATTGAATTAAAAGCAGGGGAATTGGCAGATGTCAATAGGTCTTATAGGTCGTAAATGTGGTATGACCAGAGTTTTTTGTGAAGATGGTTCGTCAGTACCAGTTACTGTACTCCAGATTGACTCAAACAGAGTTACTCAGGTTAAAGGTATTGAAGTTGATGGATATCGTTCGATTCAAGTAGCTGCGGGCAATAAAAAATCTTCTAGAGTCAATAAAGCAATGGCTGGTCATTACGCAGCAGCTAATGTGACAGCTGGGCGCGGCCTTTGGGAGTTTAGGCTCGAAGATGGTGAAGGTGAAGATTTGTCCGCTGGATCTTCATTATCGTTAGATATTTTTTCTGCTGGTCAGGTTGTTGATGTTCAGGGTAAAAGTATTGGTAAAGGTTTTGCTGGTGGTATTAAGCGTCACAACTTCAGCATGCAAGATGCTACTCATGGTAACTCGCGCTCACACAGGGTTTTGGGTTCTATTGGTATGTGTCAAACGCCTGGTCGTGTATTCAAAGGCAAGAAAATGGAAGGTCATATGGGGGCTGAAAAAGTTACAGTTCAGAATCTGACTATTCATTCGATTGATACAGCAAGAAATTTAATTCTAGTAAAAGGCGCGGTGCCTGGTGCTAAAGGCGGAGATGTAGTTATTACACCCGCTATGAAAATGCGAAATAAAGGTTAAGCCATGAGTATGCAAATACCTGCTTTAAGTGAAAAAGACTCTGCTGGAAAAGTAGAGGTAATGGAAGCTATTTTTGGCCAGGCTTTTAATGAAACCTTGGTTCATCAGTTAGTGGTTAGATACTTGGCTGGGGCGCGTGCCGGAACTAAAGCTCAGAAAACTCGTTCTGATGTAAGTGGTGGTGGTTCAAAGCCATGGAAACAAAAAGGGACGGGGCGTGCAAGGTCTGGTACAATACGCAGTCCTATCTGGCGGACTGGTGGTGTGGCTTTCGCAGCAAGGCCAAGATCTTATGAGCAGAAGCTTAATAAGAAAATGTTTCGTGTTGGGGTTCGGTCAATTTTGTCTGAGTTACTTAGGCAGGGTCGACTGGTAGTGAGTAGCGATATTTTACCTACAAGCCCTAAAACAAAAGACTTAAATGCAAAGATTAATAATATAGACGCAAAGCGCATTTTGATCGTTGTTGAGAATGTTGATGCAAATCTGGCTTTAGCATCTAGAAATATTCCTTATGTTGAAGTTATTGAGGCGGGCAATTTGAGCCCAGTTTCATTAGTTTCAGCTGACAAAGTTATTGCTACCCCAGGTGCGTTAAAGCAATTAGAGGAGCGCTTGGCATGAGTCTAACTAAATATCATTTGGCAAGTGTGCTGCAAGCTCCAGTTATATCTGAAAAGAGCACTATTGCCGCAGAAAAAAATAATCGATTTGTTTTTAAAGTGCAAAAACAGGCAACAAAAAAACAAGTTAAAAGTGCAGTGGAAGTTATGTTTAACGTTGAAGTCGATTCAGTTCAGGTTTTGAACGTTAAAGGCAAACAGAAAAGATTTGGTGGTTCATTAGGCCAAAGATCTGATTGGAAAAAGGCTTATGTAAAGCTGAAGCCTGGCCATGACATAGATTTCTCTGCTGCTTAATTAATTTAAGTTTTAAAAGATCAATAGGAAACGGTAGAAAGCATGGCGATTGTAAAGTCTAAACCGACGTCACCGGGATCACGGTTTGTTGTACGCATCAAAAATGATGAGTTGCACAAAGGCAAACCTTATGCGCCTTTGTTAAATAAGAATAGCAAAAGTGGCGGTCGTAATAATCAGGGGCGTATAACAACACGTCATGTGGGTGGTGGTCATAAACAACACTATCGGATTATTGATTTTAAGAGAAATAAAACCGATATCCCTGCCATTGTTGAGCGTCTGGAATATGACCCTAATAGAACTGCTAATATCGCTTTGATATTATTTAAAGATGGTGAACGTAAATACATCATTGCACCTAAAGGGCTCGAAGTTGGTCAGGAGATTCTTTCTTCCGAAACCACTGCTGTTAAGCCAGGTAACTGTATGCCATTAAGAAATATTCCAATGGGTACGACTGTTCATTGTGTGGAATTGAAACCAGGCAAGGGAGCTCAGGTAGCTCGTAGTGCAGGTACTTCCGTACAATTGGTGGCTAGAGATGGTGCGCATGCAACCATTAGATTACGGTCTGGCGAAATGCGTAAGGTTATGTCTGATTGTCGCGCAGTAATCGGTGAAGTTTCTAATTCAGAGCATAACCTAATATCACTTGGTAAAGCTGGAGCAGCAAGATGGAGAGGCGTTCGTCCTACTGTTCGTGGTGTTGCGATGAATCCAGTGGATCATCCACATGGTGGTGGTGAAGGTCGTACATCAGGTGGTAGACATCCTGTATCTCCTTGGGGTATGCCAACCAAGGGTTATAAAACCAGAAAAAACAAGCGCACTGATAATATGATTATCAGACGTCGTAAGCTCAAATAGAGAGGAATTAGCGTGCCACGTTCAATTAAAAAAGGTCCTTTTATTGATCATCATCTACTAAAAAAAGTTGAGGATGCTGTAAGTACAAATAATCGGAAACCGATTAAAACATGGTCAAGAAGATCAATGATTATTCCTGATATGCTGGGCTTAACTATTGCAATCCATAATGGGCGACTGCACATACCTGTTCTTATTTCTGAGAACATGGTTGGGCATAAATTAGGTGAGTTTTCACCAACTCGTACATATAAAGGCCACGTGGCTGATAAGAAATCTAGATAGGGCTTGTGATGGAAGTTTCAGCAAAATTAAAAAATGCCCCTTTGTCTGCGCAAAAAGCGCGGCTGGTAGGCGATCAAATTCGTGGTATGCCAGTTGAAAAAGCGCTGAATGTTTTAAAGTTCAGTTCAAAAAAAGCTGCAGTGATTATTAAAAAGATTCTTGAATCTGCAATTGCTAATGCCGAACATAATGAAAGCGCAGATATTGACGAATTAAAAGTGTCAACCGTTTATGTGAATGAAGGGGCGACGATGAAAAGATTCAAGGCAAGAGCTAAAGGACGTGCAAACCATATCCTTAAAAGAACCTGCCATATTACAGTTAAAGTCGCAGAATTCGAGTAGGGGCAGAAAATGGGTCAAAAGGTACATCCAACAGGTATACGCCTTGGTATTGTAAAAGATTGGAATTCAAGATGGTATGCAAATAGCCAAGACTATTCGGTTTTCTTGCATCAGGATTTAACAGTCAGAGCATTTATCAAGAAAAAATTATCTCATGCTTCTGTAAGTCGTATTCAGATTAATCGCCCTGCGAATAATGCACAAATTACCATACATACTGCAAGACCAGGTATTGTAATTGGTAAAAAAGGCGAGGATATCGAAGTATTGAGACAAGAAGTCTCTAAAATAATGGGGATCCCTGTTCAACTTAATGTTGAAGAGATCAGAAAGCCTGAATTAGATGCTCAGTTAGTCGCTGAAGGTGTTGCTCAGCAACTTGAAAAAAGAATCATGTACCGTAGGGCAATGAAACGCGCTGTAACAAATACAATGCGATTGGGTGCTGAAGGTATAAAAATCAATGTTGGCGGTCGATTAAACGGCGCTGAAATTGCAAGAAGTGAATGGTATAGAGAGGGACGGGTTCCTTTGCATACCTTAAGAGCTGACATTGATTATGCAACGGCAGAGGCGCATACTACATACGGAATTATCGGCATTAAAGTGTGGATATTTAAGGGTGAAGTATTCGATATGGATGCACATATTGCATCGATTAATTCAGAAACTAAAAAATAGTTGAAGGGATAGAGAAATGCTTCAACCTAAAAGAACTAAATTCCGTAAGCAATTTAAAGGCAGAAATAACGGTACTGCCGTACGAGGTTCA
>JAQTLI010000313.1 GCA_028714995.1 Methylobacter sp.
CGCGTCCAGTTCGGAGTTTTTAAATGGAATGACGTGGGTTGAATAGCGTTCGGTGATTTCCAGATCATTATTGCCGTTAAGTTCAACGATAACAGCCGCAATTTCCAGTAATGCATTTTTTTTAGGATTAAAGCCAGCTGTTTCTATGTCAACAATGACAGGAAGGTAGCCTCTGAAGCGTTTGTCTAAAGGAATTACAGGTGTATGCATTTTGTAGTTATATCAAGAGGGGCGTGTAAATGATGAGGATTAAATGCGACGCTTACTCGATGGTATCGCGCAATTATGGTATGTTACGCCAAAATCAACCCGGAATAAAAATAATAGCGAACTGAAGGGGAATGTAATGCAAAAGAAAAAATTACTGAAACTTGGATGTCTGGTTTTATTTGGCATATTGGGTGGCTGTGCAACGATAGCGAATGACCCTATGGATCCATATGAGGGCTGGAATAGAGGTGCGCAGACATTTAATGATAATTTCGATAAATATGCGATGAAGCCTGTGGCTGAAGGCTATCAATGGATAATGCCGTCGTTTGCTGATCGCGGAGTAACTAATTTTTTCAGTAATCTTAGTGACATCGGCGTAACCCTTAATGATCTGTTTCAGTTCAAGATTTCGCAAACCGGCATGGATGGGTCTCGCTTTATTGTTAATACCATTGCTGGTGTTGGTGGATTAATTGATGTCGCTGAAATGATTGATTTGCCTAAGCATGATGAGGACTTTGATCAAACTCTGGGTGTTTGGGGTGTTCCAACAGGCCCTTATCTGGTATTGCCGTTTTTTGGACCTAGTTCTCCCCGGGGCGTTGGTGGCCTGATCGGCGATGCGGCCATGAATCCAATCACCTATGTCAGGTATTTTCCAGGGATTGATAATGGATTGGGCGCTGCCATTACCGGGGGAGCAGCCACCCTAAATGCGATTGACCAGCGTGCAGACAATTTAAGCTCTGAAAAAATTGTGACTGAAGCGGCAATAGATCGGTATTCGTTTTTAAAAAGCGCCTATTTCCAGCACCGGCATTATCTGATTCATGACGGAAATGTGCCTGAAGAAGAACTTATGCAAGAGGATGAAGAGTTTAACAAAGATAACTTAGCCCCTGTTAAACCCTATTAGTCTGTATTTTCACGAAAATGGAGGGTTGGTGATTTTGTCACCAACCCTTTTTTATGGCTGAGGCTTATTGTAGTTTCCAGAAAAGTTCTTCATCCGCTTTGAGTGGCGTGATCGATATGCCATTTTCTCCATAAATAGCCGGGACTTTCCAGGTGGTTTTTTTCAGGGTGACTGTGCCGGAATTTCTTGGCAAGCGGTAAAAATCGGCGCCGTAAAAGCTGGCGAAACCTTCCAGTTTATCCAAGGCATCTGCGTCCTCAAATGCTTTCGCATACAGTTCCAAAGCCGCGTGAGCGCTGTAACATCCGGCACAACCGCAAGCTGTTTCCTTTAATGAGGTCAGGTGAGGAGCGCTGTCTGTGCCCAGAAAGAATTTCGGGTTGCCGCTGGTGGCTGCGGCGACTAATGCCAGACGATGAGACTCGCGTTTGATAATCGGCAAGCAATAATTGTGTGGGCGTATGCCGCCTGCCAGAATGGCGTTGCGGTTAAATAGCAAATGTTGGGGAGTGATGGTTGCAGCAATATTTGAGCCTGTTGATTGCACAAACTGCACGGCTTCAATCGTGGTGACATGTTCGACAACGATGCGTAAACCTGGAAAGGTACGGTTGATGTCAGTCAGATAGGTATCGATGAATACCCGTTCACGATCAAAAATATCACACGAATCATCGGTAACTTCACCATGAATGAGCAAAGGAATGTCATGTTTTTCCATCGCAGCCAATAGCGGATAGATGGCTTTGATGTCAGCTACGCCCGAATCTGAATTGGTGGTGGCACCGGCCGGATAAAGCTTAAAGGCATGGATATGTTCGGATTCGGCAGCTTTTTTGATTTCATCAACCGTCGTCGAACCCGTCAGATAAAGCGTCATCAGCGGCGTAAAATCCATATTCACAGGGACAGCTTGCAGGATTTCTTCCCGGTATGACAATGCATGAACTACCGTCGTAACAGGAGGCTTGAGATTAGGCATGATGATGGCGCGGGCGAACTGTCTGGCGGTATGCGGCAGAACGGTTTTTAAAATCTCACCGTTTCTAACATGTGTATGCCAATCATCTGGCCTTGTTATGGTTAATGTTTTCATTCCGAAGATGCTTTTTTCTGTAAAATAGGCGGTTATTTTATAGTAAGCGCCTTGAAATACTAAACAAAGCACTTATTGTTGTTGTTATTTTTTGTTATCGGAGTGGTTAATGCCAATATACGAGTACCAATGTCAATCATGCGGTCATGAGCACGAAGCCTTACAGAAACTCAGTGCCGAACCTTTAATTATATGTCCTGCATGTAGCAAGCCTGAATTAATGAAGAAGATTTCAGCTGCCGGATTCAGATTAAAAGGCAGTGGCTGGTATGAAACTGATTTTAAGAGTGGCACCAAGAAAAATGTTGCAGGCGAGGCGGGCTGTTCAAGCTCCACACCGTCTTCCGGCGGTTGCTCAGGCGGTGGCTGTAAAAGTCATTAGCACTAACTTGCGTAAGCCGGTTTAAGCACGTAACATCGACAACTTTTTTGGATTAACAGAGAAAATCTATGCGTACCCACAAGTGCGGAGAATTAAATAAACAAAATTTAGGCGAAGCCGTTGAACTATGCGGATGGGTTCATCGTCGCAGGGATCATGGCGGGGTTATTTTTATTGATCTGCGAGACCGAGCTGGTCTGGTGCAGGTCGTATTTGATCCTGATGCGCCTGAAACCTTCGCAATTGCTGAAAGCGTACGCAGTGAATATGTCATAAGAATTGAAGGGATAGTACGTGACCGTCCTGAAGGCACGGTTAATTCCAATATGAATACTGGCGAAATTGAAATACTGGCCAGCCATATTGAAGTATTAAACGAGTCTGAAACGCCGCCTTTTCCAGTGGAAAGCGATATTGAAGTCAACGAAGAACTGCGCTTGCGTTATCGCTACATAGACTTGCGCAAGACTGCGATGCAAGAAAAAATGAAAGTGCGCCGGGATGTAACTCGGATGCTGAGGAACTTTCTTGATGACAATGAGTTTTTTGAGATTGAGACCCCTTACCTGACCAAAGCTACGCCAGAAGGCGCGCGCGATTACATCGTGCCAAGCCGCACCCACGAAAATTCATTTTTTGCCTTGCCCCAGTCGCCGCAGCTTTACAAACAAATGCTGATGATTGCTGGCATGGATCGCTATTATCAAGTCGTGCGCTGTTTCCGCGATGAAGATTTGCGCGCCGACCGTCAGCCTGAATTCACCCAGCTCGATATAGAAACATCGTTCATGGATGAAAATGAAATCATGCACATTATGGAGGAAATGATCCGTCAGTTGTTCGCCAAAGTGATCGGTGTGAACCTGGGTGCCAAATTTCCGCGCATGACTTATCAGGAATCGATGTCACGCTTCGGCGTAGATCGACCCGATTTGCGGATTCCTCTGGAATTGGTTGATATTGCCGACGACATGAAAGGCGTCGATTTCAAGGTCTTCTCGGAACCGGCCAACGATCCGAAAGGCCGCGTCGTTGCGATGCGTGTGCCTAATGCAGGCGATTTAAGCCGCAAAGACATCGATGTGTTGACAAAGTATGTCAGCATTTATGGCGCTCGAGGCCTGGCTTATATCAAGGTCAACGACTTGTCCGCCGGTGTCGACGGTTTGCAATCACCTATCGTTAAATTTGCCCCTGCCGAGGTATGGGACAGTGTGTTGGCCAAAACCGGTGCACAAAACGGCGATTTAATCTTCTTCGGCGCGGATAAAGCCAGCATCGTTAATGAAGCGATGGGCGCATTGCGGGTCAAGCTGGGGCATGACCTCAACCTGATTGAAGGCGACTGGAAACCGGTTTGGGTGGTTGACTTCCCGATGTTTGATTGGGATGAGAAAGGTCAGCGTTGGAATGCCATACATCATCCATTCACAGCGCCAAGTTGCTCTGTCGAAGAACTGGTGGCCAATCCGGGTGCGGCTTTATCACGTGCTTATGATTTGGTGTTGAACGGTACCGAAGTGGGTGGCGGTTCGATCCGTATCAATCGTTCTGCTATGCAACAAACCGTGCTTGAAATTTTAGGAATCGGCGAAGACGAAGCCAGAGAGAAATTCGGCTTCCTGCTGGATGCGTTGAAATACGGTGCACCTCCGCATGGCGGCCTTGCTTTTGGCCTTGACCGGCTGGTCATGTTGATGACAGGATCACACTCCATTCGTGATGTCATCGCTTTCCCTAAGACACAATCAGCGGCTT
>JAQTLI010000314.1:0-2823 GCA_028714995.1 Methylobacter sp.
ATACCTTGACCCTACGTAGTCATAATCAAGTTTCAGTGGAGACCTTTAAACTGGGTATTGGGTTCAAGTGGGCAGTGACCTTGTTGCCATGAGACAAGCGCATCGTGGAATAAGGTTTCTGGCTGGTGTGATGTTTATGGTCTGGTCGTGCATGAATTTGGTGCTCGCCCATACCCAGCCTATGACAACCGTCCAGGAAGCACTCAAGAACATCAAACCGTCTTCGTGTTCACGCAAGGACATAAAGAAACCCATACCTTCTGAATACGTCCATGTTGCAGAGGTCAAGCCGGATTTGTCCTGTGTCATTAATCCAACGGACTTGGCACATAAACTGAAATCACCAAGCACAGTGTTGGTGGATACGCGTAGTGCAATGGATTTTGCAGAGTTTCATATTGAAGGAGCAATGAACATCAGCGCTACTGAGTTACGGAGCAAATCCTTTCTTCATGATAAATCAGTAGTCCTGATCGGTAACGGAAAAGCCGAACGTGAACAGTACATTGAATGCAGGCGGCTTAAGTCGACAGGATTTAGGAAGGTCAACGTATTAAGAGGCGGGATGGCGGCTTGGCTTGCATCCGGACACAGCGTATTGGGACAGTCCCCCAATCTGGCGCGGTTGACGACATTGACACCGGCGGAATTGTGGATTGAGAGTCGGTTCGTAGACAACTTGGTTTTGGTTACAGCTAGCCAGAAGACGCTGCAAAAGCAGATAACGGGGTCACTCCTGATCCCCGATGAACGGCCGAAAACGGTTCAGGCTATAGTCAGGCAACGCAGCAGGCATTCCAAATCAGGGTCTCGGGCTGCTGTCATACTGGTGGCTGGTAAAGAAGCCGATGTCCAGGCGCTAAGTCAGGCCATCCAGCCAGTTCCGCTGCTGGTTTATTCCGAAACGTCGGAAGCTTTAGCCAATCAACTCATACAACAAAGCGCTGTCTGGACGGCGCAGGCACGGGGTCCGAAACAACCGTCAGGATGCGGACGTTGACAATGAGGATGAGACGGGATTGTCTGAAAACCGTTGTTGCCCTCTTGGCCAATATGGCCGTATCGCCTTTGGTATTTTCCCAGCCTCTTCTAATTCGTTCAGACACTGGAAGAATAGACCGGCAGCTTCGTTTTACGCTGACACTAACCAACCCTAAGTCCTATGAACTCGTCGATCAGGTACTGTGGCTCTATTTTCCTGCAGCCGTGACCTCGACCCAAACGCTCGAATCCATCAAGGTTTCCTTGCCTTATGAACGGCATACCGATCCGCTAGGCCATAGTATTTTAGCGCTTGCTTTTCCACGGGTGGCGCCGTTGTCGACAAAAGTCATTAGCCTCGTTGCCAATGTCTCTATGCGATCTGAGCCAAAGTTGGAGCCGCTGGAAACACCCGAAGCCTGGCTAGCATCGGAGCGCTATATCGAAACCACTATTCCAAGTGTTCAATCTCTGGCCGCAAAGCTGAAATGCACTGAAGCTCGGGATACCGCCCGGGCTATTTATGGCTGGGTCAAACAGAGTCTTCATTATATGGGTTATGTTGCCGATGATCGGGGCGCAGCGTATGCGCTTAATCAGCTTCAGGGCGATTGTACCGAATATGCCTATCTGGCTGTCGCTTTGGCCCGTGCTAATGGTATTCCTGCCCGTATGGTGGGCGGGTACACTACCGATAAAAATGCCCTGTTACGTGCAACTGACTACCACAACTGGGCTGAGCTTTACTTCGATGGCGCTTGGCGGCTGCTCGATGCACAGAAAGAACGATGGTTGACCTCAACCGAACAATACGTGGCATTCCGTTTTTACCGGGATGCAGCAATCAACCCTATTGGTTTGGCGCACCGCTATAGACAGACAGGTGACCTTGAAATCAACTTCTAACTAATTTTTCCTATCACTGCCAACATCTGATCAACTGAAAACTTTATCAGGAATACAATCTTGAGTGTACGAGAAAGATAGAAATTTTAATTCGATCTTTTCCCAATCCATCACCCAATCTGCTTCGTATCGATCTCTAAGTCAGATATGAAACTAAAACTCTTAATATCAGTTGGGCCTAGGCAAGAAAACAACGACCGAATGCCAACAACATTCCAGGAGCCCCCTTGAAACGAATTTTTCGCTGAATCAACGCCCAGACGAGACGCTTTTCCTTGGCGAGGAATTCGAGCCAGGTCTGACCATCCGCATTAAGCTGAAAATCCGGTCGGCCGCTGTGTCCCTCCAACACCGCAAGTTTTTGGTCGCGGATAATGACGGTGGCTTTGATGTTTTCGGCGCCAGTGAAAGTAAAGTGATAGGTGGCGTTAAGTCCTGCCGATTTTCCCTTCTGGAAAACATAAGGAAGCCCGTTTAGAAAGCCCTGCACCGAGGTTGGCCTTAGGCTATTGTTGACTTGTTTTGCGACCTTGTGCGGGAAACGGCGGACAACATGGCCTTCCGCGTCGGATTTAGCTACCACGTAAATGGTTTCATGCTTGTCCTGTAACGGGCGTACCACGCGTTTGATAAAACTCTTCCGATCATTTAGAAACGGTCCGATGACATCCTTGCCAGCCGGGCACACCGCCAGACAATAGGCAGCCTTGTAATTTGCACCAAAAGACAGGCTTTGCCACATAGACACAGACTCAGCGTCGGAGACCTTCCGCCGATAACTTTTGGTGTTTCCGCTCGTGACGACGGCTTCGACCCAGTTGGTAAATCCACCCATGAATTCCCGATAGTTATGTGTGTAACAGGCGGAAAAGTCGAAATGCCCATCCACTCCGATCGCCCCTACGGGACAGGCGGCTACGCAGAGTTTGCATTCCA
>JAQTLI010000314.1:2833-4351 GCA_028714995.1 Methylobacter sp.
ACAGGGGTTGTAATCAATGGGATGTGACTCCTCGTCAACCTCGGCGTCCAAGACAATGGTACCAAGCAGGATGAAGTTGCCGAAATCGGGATGAATGACGTTGCGATGAATACCGATACTTCCCAGACCGGCAGCCTCGGCTACCGGCTTGTATGAGACCAGCCACATTTTATTGGGCCAGCGGTCGGCCTCCATCGGAAATCCCATCGCGGCATTGATCGCGGGAATCCCTTCTTGCTCCAGACTCCTGACGATACGTCTGGCGACCTCATTAACCTCGTCGCCAGTATGGTGGAATTCCAGATTTGCAACGGAACGGGCGGGGCTGCGGATGTTTTTCCCTGTTCATACGACAGACGAAGCTCAACAGGGTCTTTGCCTGAGGGAAAACGTCCAGGATGTCCGCTCTCTGCGTATCAAGTTCGGGTCGAGTTATCCTTACGCAACCAGCGTCGTCTGCTCCAGCCTGCAGGGCCAGTTGATGTAGCCAGGACGCCTCCAAGACTTGTTTATCTAATTCCAGTTTTGGAGAACTGGCTTCGTGAAAGCGAAGTACAGTGGGGTGTTCGTCGTAATTCATCATCTACCATCCACATTAGTGCATATACACATTATTAAGTTAAATTTTTCCCTTTCCTTGTTATGCCGTCCATTGCGTTGGGTGTATTTTGTCTAACCAGCGTATTGAGCGGCAAAAGCTATGTCGATAAATGCGGCGTTGGTTTAACCATGGCTTCGACCTACTCTCACGAGTTGACATCGGCGAGAAACACACTCAGGTTGAAGCGGCTAATTCCTCTGCCAGTTCTCTTTCAGCTTTTCCCAAGAACACGACTTCAGAATCGTCATAGCACTCTCGATAGTCAAGTTCAAAACCTGGCCGCCAATTTCGCCAGTTGCGCCTATATCAATAACTACTTAGTTGTCGAAGCTCGATTTCCGCTTTTTTATAGTGCACATACACATATATGAGCAAAAAATTTATCTCTGCTGGGTTGCTGTAACCAGAGCCGACAGGCCTTCCATTAACGCATTCATGCATTCCGGGCTCATAGTCTCCCTGATCCTGGCTTGCGCTTGTTCCCATAGCGGATAGGCTTTTACCAGCATGGATAATCCCTCCTTAGTAATTGTTACCATCCGCGTGCGTCTATCGTCACCTGAGCAGATATTGACGAATCCTTGCTTTTCCAGAATTTCCAGATTGTGAGTCAAAGTCGTGCGGTCCATCACGGCGTATTCGGCGAGCTTCGTCATCAGCACCGGGTCGCTCAATTTCACGGCTACCAATAAAGAATACTGAGTGCCTCTGATGCCGACTGGACGCAAAATCTCATTATATAACTGACTCACGGCACGACTCGCCTTGCGGAGGCTGAAGCCGGTGCAACCTTAGGAACGGGAATTCAATAAGTCCAGAACTCTGAGTTACAAATTAAGTTAGCGCTTATGGAGTATTTCGGTTATGTTTTGAAAATGAAAATAGCAACCTACGCCCCTGAAGTCGAAGCGCAAATG
>JAQTLI010000315.1 GCA_028714995.1 Methylobacter sp.
AACACAAGACAGCCTGATCAAACATAATGCCCGGTGGCTGATGGACATCGCGGCGGACGCCATGCTCATCGCCGATGCGGGCGGGCATATCCTGCTGGCCAATCCAGCCGCCGAGCGCTTGTTCGGCTATACACGGGATGAATTCACTGGACTCACCGTCGAGGATTTGATCCCGCGGCGCTTGCGGGCGTCGCACGGCGACAAGCGCGCCGCTTACGCCACACACCCCAACAGCCGTGCGATGGGCGCCGCCGAGCTTGAAATTGTTGGCTTGCGCCAGGATGGCGGCGAATTCGCCGCGGACGTGAGTCTCAGCCCGCTCGAAGAGGGGCGGGTGCTGGCCACGGTGTACGACATCACCCGGCGCAAGCAGGCCGAACAGGCTCTCGCGGCGGCGCGGGAGTTCGCAGAAAGCATCGTTGATACCATCCAGGAGCCACTGGTGGTGTTGGATATCGATGAGCGGGTAGTCTCCGCTAATCGGGTTTTTTATCGGGTGTTTCAGCTCACGGAAGAGGAAACGCTAGGGCAGGTTTTCTTTGAACTGCATCAACGGCAATGGGACATTCCGGCTCTGCGCCAACTGCTTGCCGAGGTTCTCCCGCAAGAGCGCAGGGTCGAGGCCTTCGAGTTGCAACACGACTTCCCCGGCATCGGCAGCCGCACGCTGCTCATCAGCGCCGGCATGATCGAGGGAAAATTCGATCGGCCGAATCTTACTCTGCTTACTTTTTTGAACATCACCGAACGCAAGCAGCTGGAAGCGGAGCAAGCACGCATGATCCACGAACTGGAAAGCGCCAACGAAGAGCTCAAAAACTTCGCCTATGTGGTCTCCCATGATCTGAAGGCGCCGCTGCGCGCTATCGGCTCGCTGGCCGACTGGATCGCCGCCGACCAGCAGGACAGGCTCGACGCCGAAGGGCAGGAACACCTGCGTCTGCTCATCCAGCGGGTGCAGCGTATGGACGGCCTCATCGATGGCGTGTTGCGCTATTCGCGCATCGGACGGCTGCACGAGGCGGCCGTCGCGGTCGATCTCAACGAATTACTGCATGAGGTGATCGACTCGCTGGCGCCGCCCGCCCACATTGCCGTCAGGGTCGCATCTGGGTTGCCGTCGATCCGCGCGGAAAGGACCGCCATCCAGCAGGTGTTGCAGAATCTCATCGCCAATGCCATCCGCTATATGGACAAGCCCCAGGGCCGGATCGAAATCGACTGCATCGACCAAGGCGAAAGTTGGAGATTCAGCGTGGCCGATAACGGCCCCGGCATCGAGACGCGTCATTTCGAGCGCATCTTCCAGTTGTTCCAGACTCTGAATCCACGCGATCGGGTGGAAAGCACCGGCGTGGGTCTCGCTATCGTCAAGAAAATCGTCGAGCAGTGCGGCGGGCAGGTCTGGGTCGAGTCCGCCCCCGGCCAGGGCAGTACCTTTTTTTTCACCTTATCGAAAAATAGTCAATAAACATTCAACAAGAGCTTAATCATGAATCCGATAAACAAACCCATTTTGCTAATAGAAGATGACCAGGTGGACGCCATGATCGTGCGACGGGCCCTTAAAGAACTGCACGTCGCCAATCGACTTGAGCATGTGGAAAACGGCGAAGAGGCGCTGGCCTATCTGCGTGATCCGGCGAGGGAGCGCCCTTGCCTGGTCCTGCTGGATCTCAACATGCCCGTCATGAACGGCATTGAGTTTCTACAGGCGGTCAAAGTGGATGCTGAGTTGAAGCGCATGCCTGTTGTCGTGCTCACCACCTCCGATGAGCAGGAAGACAAGGTGGAAAGCTTCGAACTCGGCGTTGCGGGTTATATGCGCAAGCCCGTGGACTATCAGCAGTTCGTCGAGACCATCCGCACCATCGACGCCTATTGGACCATCAGCGAATCGCCCGCATGAACGCCGTGCTCAACAAAGCCACCATTCGCCTGCTATTGGTGGAGGACGACCAGGTCGACCGCTTGGCCTGCAAGCGTGCCCTAGCGCAACATCCGGATTGCGACTTCGTGATTTTCGAGGCCGAAACTGGCGATCAAGGTCTTAAACTCGCCCGCACTCAGCAGATTGACTGCATCCTGCTCGACTATCATCTGCCGGATTTGAATGGCTTGGAATTTCTCGTCGAACTCGCCGAGAAAACCGGCGAACTGCCGATGCCAGTGGTGATGCTGACGGGGTCGGATAACGCTGTGGTCGCGGTCGATGCGCTCAAGCTGGGTGTGCGTGACTACGTGGTCAAGGGTTCGGATCGGGAATCCCTGCAATGGCTGCCGGCCGTGGTGTTCCGTGCTCTGCGCGAACAGCAGGCCATCCAGGACAAGGCGAAGGCCGTGGATCAACTGCGCGAGGCCGAGGCCAAGTACCGCACGCTGGTGGAACAAATTCCGGCCATCACTTATATCGCTTCGCTGGAAAGTCCGGGAAAACTGTTATATCTCAGCCCGCAGATTCATCAGTTGGGTTTCCCGCCCGAGGACTGGCTCGATGATCCTCAGGGCTTGCTCAAGCGGGTTCATGCGGACGATCGATTAGGCGCGATCGAGGCCTACGCCCAAACCTACGAACACCATGTCCCGCTGCGTTGTGAATATCGGCTGGCCAAGAGCGATGGTCAGGCGCGCTGGTTTCTGGATGAGGCCAACGTGGTGCGCGACGAGACCGGCGGAACCCTGTTTTTGCAGGGCGTCCTGGTTGACATCACCAAGGACAAGGAAACCGAGCTGGAGATGGGCTATTACCGCCAGCGCCTCGAAGACCTGGTAGCTCAACGCACGGAGCAGTTGGAAAAACAAAACGCCATCCTCAACTCAGCTAACGCTAACCTGGATAAGACCCTGTGCGAGCGCGAACAGGCGGAGCAAGCGCTGAAGGATGCCGACCAGCACAAGAATGAGTTCCTGGCGATGCTTGGCCACGAACTACGCAATCCACTCACTCCAATCAGTAATGTAGCGCAGCTTATGTGCTCACAGTCCCTCGATGAGCCGACGCGTATCTGGGCATGTGAGGTGCTTAACCGTAATGTGGCCCATATTTCCCAACTGGTTGATGACCTGTTGGATGTCTCGCGTATCAGCCGGGGCTTGGTGAATATTCGGCGGGTACGCGTCGAGCTAGTTGAGCTGCTCAAACACTCGGCAGAATCGGTTCAGACATTAACCCAAACGAAACATCAAACGCTCAATCTCGAATTGCCTACACAGCCCATCTACCTGGAAGGCGACCCTGTACGTCTCACCCAAGTGTTTACCAATCTGTTTAATAATGCCGCTAAATATACCGGTGAGGGTGGCCGTATTGATCTGAGCGTCAGCGTCGACAGTTTGTCGGTAGTCGTTCGCGTTCAGGACAACGGCATGGGCATTGAACCTCAGTTACTTCCCCATATCTTCGATCTATTCATCCAAGGCGAAAGAGGACTTGACCGTTCCGAAGGCGGGTTGGGGCTTGGCCTTACCCTGGTGAAAAAGTTGGTTGAGCTGCATAACGGCCAAATCACTGTGCACAGTTTAGGAGCCAATCATGGCTCGGAATTTGCAGTTCAGCTACCCAGACTCGTTGAAGCAACGGTTCAGACGGAGCCGTTGATCCCACAGGACTTATACAGAGAGACTGATATGGGACTGCGGGTTTTGCTGATCGACGATAATCCTGATGTTGTGGGCAGTCTTGCTTTATGGTTTGAGACGTTGGGGCATCAAGTGGAGGTCGCATACCACGGAGCACAGGGTATATCCGCTGCGCTGACCTTTGCTCCAGATATCATTCTACTGGACATTGGGCTGCCCGACATGGACGGTTACCAAGTCGCCCGAAAGATACGCGAACAGCTTAGTACCCAGCTGGTGTGGATCATTGCTCTGAGCGGCTATGATCAGAAGGAAAATAGTCTTAGCGCGGAATCAGCCGGATTTGATCATTACCTGATGAAGCCCCTAGACTTAGGTCAATTTCAGGAACTGATCGCCGAATTCCAGCACATAAAGCAAAGTTACGTAACCAGCGCATCAGCCATCTGAATCGGCAGATTGACAAATGGATAAGGCTCTGGTCAATATATTTTGCTGAGAGTCAACGCATTGGCTCGGCAACAAAATATTTGTAAAGCCGTAACTATTGATTTTCCCAAATAAGATTTAACACTTTGGCTATTATTGCTCATTGCAGCTTGTGCCATAAATCAAGATTTGTGGCACGTCAGGTCGCGCTTGTGATTTCAACCGTTTGGCCGTGTCATAAGTCAGGGTCAAAATTGGGTTATGTTACCCCGTCTGGCCGTATTAAGACCCATACCGAAAACCCCTCTGAATTCGCCTCTCTGTAACCCAGTAAAAACGGGG
>JAQTLI010000316.1 GCA_028714995.1 Methylobacter sp.
AACGGGTCGTTGCCATCCTGAAAGAGAAATCTGTTTTGCCCTGCCTAAGGTCAATTGATTCTCGGGACTGTCTTTGGTGATTGTTGATCCGGCACCTATCGTAGCATTTTTTCCAATGGTTACCGGGGCGACCAACTGGCTATTTGAGCCAATAAAAGCGCCGTCTTCAATGGTCGTTCTAAACTTATTAACTCCATCATAATTGCAAGTAATGGTTCCGGCACCGATATTAACTTTACTGCCTACGGTAGCATCACCTATATAACTTAAATGATTTATTTTGCTGCCTGCCGCTACTGTTGATTTCTTGATTTCTACAAAATTACCGATATGAACATCATTGGCTAAAACACTGTCCGGCCTGAGTCTGGCATAAGGCCCGATTCTGCTGCCTTGTCCTACCACTGCATCTTCAATTACGCAGTTTGCCAATATTTCCACATAATCGCCGATGATAGAATTTTTTATCTGGGTATTTGCGCCTATTTTAACGTTACTGCCGATGCTGTTTTTACCCTCTAGAATCACGTTGATATCAATTTCAATATCCTGGCCCAGACTTTCTATTGAACCTCTAAGATCAAAGCGCATCGGGTCTTTTAAAGTTACGCCCTGCGCCATCAGTATATTGGCTTGCTCTTGTTGATAGACCCGTTCCAAATGACTGAGCTGAATACGATCATTAACGCCCAAAACTTCATCAACGGTTTCCGGCTGATTGGTGATTATAGTCACTTGGTCTGCAACGGCCATTTCAATAATATCCGTCAAATAATATTCACCCTGGGCATTGTTATTACTTAACTTGCCCAGCCATTTCTTTAATTTGTCACCTTGCACCGCCATGATGCCTGTATTGACTTCATTAACCAGTTTCTCGCTTTGGGTAGCGTCTTTATCTTCGACAATTTTTGTAACCTTGCTAGCAGCATTTCTGATTATTCTTCCATAGCCAGTCGGGTTTTCAAGATTTACTGTCAATAGCGCAAGGGACTGCTGGTTCACATTTGAGATTAACGACTTTACTGTTGATAGTTTCAACAAAGGCACATCACCATAAAGTATTAAAACGGTATCGGCATCCTGTAGTTGATCACTGACCTGTTGCACCGCATGGCCCGTGCCTAATTGTTCTTTCTGTTCTATCCAGCTGACATCTAAATCCTTTAACGTTTCCCTTACCATCTCCGCGCCATGACCATAAACAATCTTGATAGTGTTATTTTCCAATTGGCTACTCATATCATAAACATGCTGTAGCAACGGTCTATTGGCAATTCTATGCAAGATCTTCGGTATGTTGGAACGCATACGCGTTCCTTTACCTGCTGCAAGAATGATAGTCTTAATTTTCATGTATATATTCCTTTAAATAAAAAATCGGATAACGATTACGCTACAGGGCTTTCAGACAGATATAGCCCATATAATTTATCCGACGCGCATTCTAAGCCTATCTAATGTTCTTAATTTCATTATAGCTTCAAGCGATTGTGCCTGAAACTATGGCGTACGGAATTATACCCATAACCCATTTGTTAAAATAAAAAAAAACCCGATAACGTGAACACGTTAGCGGGTTTTTTGACAGGCCTAAGCCATATTACTTTTATTCGCCACGCTTTCTAAGTCTGTCTAATGTTCTTAATTGCATCATGGCTTCAAGCAATTGTGCCTGAGCTGTTGCATATTCAATTTTACTAGACTTATCGGCCAGGGCCTCTTCCGCTCTGGCTTTAGCTTCCAGTGCGGCTGCTTCATCAATGTCTTTCGCTCTAATAGCAGTATCCGCCAAAATGGTAACCAGATGAGGCTGTACTTCTAACATGCCTCCCGATATATAGAACGGATAACTTTCCTTATCACTCACTTTAACTCGAACTTCACCGGGTTTAAGTCTTGATATTAATGGAGCATGACGGGGTGAAATACCCACTTCGCCAAGTTCAGCAGGAGCAAATACCATTTCCGCCAATCCGGAAAATATTTCCTTTTCTGCACTTACGATATCAACATGTACGGTCATGGTCATTATGTTACCTATAAGTTATGTAACTTATTTCATTCCTTTTGCTTTCTCAAGCGCTTCATCAATGGTACCTACCATGTAAAAAGCCTGCTCAGGAATAGCGTCGTAATCACCAGCGATAATACCTTTAAATCCAGCAATGGTATCTTTCAGTGAAACGTATTTACCAGGAGAACCGGTAAAGACTTCAGCAACGAAGAAAGGTTGAGACAAGAACCGTTGCATTTTACGCGCTCTTGATACGGTCAGTTTATCCTCTTCAGATAATTCATCCATACCCAAAATCGCAATAATGTCACGTAATTCCTTATAACGTTGCAGGATACCCTGAACTTTACGAGCAACATCATAATGCTCCTGCCCAATGACCAAAGGATCCAACTGACGGCTGGTAGAATCCAGCGGGTCAATCGCGGGATAGATACCTAACTCGGCAATTTGACGAGACAATACAACGGTCGCATCCAAATGAGCAAAGGTTGTTGCTGGTGATGGGTCGGTCAAGTCATCCGCAGGTACATAAACCGCTTGGATAGAAGTAATAGAACCCGTTTTAGTTGAGGTAATACGCTCTTGCAACACACCCATTTCTTCAGCAAGTGTAGGCTGATAGCCCACCGCAGAAGGCATACGGCCTAACAGCGCAGATACTTCAGTACCCGCCAATGTATAACGATAGATGTTGTCAACGAAGAACAGAACGTCGCGGCCTTCATCACGGAAATATTCCGCCATGGTCAAACCAGTCAACGCGACACGCAATCTGTTTCCTGGCGGCTCATTCATCTGGCCATAAACCAACGATACTTTGTCGATTACGTTTGAATCGGTCATTTCGTGATAGAAATCGTTCCCTTCACGAGTACGCTCACCTACACCGGCGAATACTGAATAACCACTGTGCTCAATCGCGATGTTACGAATCAGCTCCATCATGTTTACGGTTTTACCAACACCGGCACCACCAAATAAACCAACTTTACCACCCTTGGTAAATGGGCAGACTAAATCGATAACCTTAATGCCTGTTTCCAGCAATTCGTTTGCAGCTGCTTGATCAGCGTAACTTGGAGCTTCACGATGGATACCCCATTTTACTTGTTCGCCAATAGGGCCTTTTTCATCGATGGGCTGACCTAGGACGTTCATAATACGGCCTAATGTTTCCTTGCCAACCGGAACTGCAATAGGTGCATTAGTATTATTAACAGTCAAGCCTCTGCTTAAGCCATCAGTAGTACCCATTGCAATAGCTCTGACTACGCCATCACCTAATTGCTGTTGTACTTCCAATACAAGGTCTCTGCCTTCTACGTTTAATGCATCATAAACTTTTGGCAGGTCTTCACGTGTAAACTCCACGTCAACGACCGCACCAATAATCTGAACGATTTTACCCGAACTCATTGTGTCGTCCTCTAAAATATTAATTCGTTTTGCTTGGGCTTAAACAGCTGCGGCGCCGGCAACAATTTCTGAAATTTCCTGAGTAATAGCGGCCTGTCTTGCTTTGTTATAAACCAACTGTAACTCGCTAATAAGATTTCCGGCATTATCCGAAGCACTTTTCATTGCCACCATTCTGGCCGCCTGTTCACAGGCATTGTTTTCAACCAGACCCTGATAGACTATGGATTCCACATAACGAGTCAGTAGATGATCCAGAACTTCTTTGGCATCAGGCTCATAAATGTAATCCCAATGATTGCCAAGCTTTTCATCAAGCTCACCGGCTATTACAGGAAGCAACTTTTCAATGGTAGGCTTCTGAGTCATGGTATTAACGAATTCATTGCTTATTACATACAATTCATCAATCTTGCCTTGGTCATAAGCGTCTAACATGATTTTAATGATGCCGACTATTTCTTGCAGGTGTGGAGCGTCACCCAATTTAGCAACCTGACCAACCAAATTCGTTGCTTTCAGATTTCCAAAAAAACCAGCGGCTTTTGAACCGATAGTGCAAACGTCTACATCAATATTTGCTTTGTCCCATTGCATTAATTGTGTCAGTGTTCTTCTGAATAAATTTGAATTCAGTCCACCGCACAGACCCCTGTCGGAGCTTACAACAATGATCCCAACCCGTTTAACTTCACGTTCAACGAGAAAAGGGTGTTTATACTCTGGATTTGCATGAGCCAGATGCTTAATGATCTGACCGATTTTTTTAGAGTATGGTCGCGTTGCCTGCATTCTGTCTTTTGTTTTACGCATTTTACTCGCAGCAACCATCTCCATTGCGCGAGTGATCTTTTGAGTATTCTTGATACTCCCGATCTTTGTGCGTATTTCTTTGCCAACAGCCA
>JAQTLI010000317.1 GCA_028714995.1 Methylobacter sp.
CTATAACGTTACGCCGCAAGTAAAAGTAGGACCATTTTCCATTGATATGGTGATAGAGGGCGATCAGGACAGACGACTTGCTGTTGAATTGGATGGTGACAAATACCATCCTGCTGAAAAATGGATGGAAGATTGGTCACGACAACGGACTATGGAACGCGTGGGGTGGAAATTTTGGCGATGCTGGGGTTCCAGTTACACGCTAGACCCGGAGAGTTGTATGAATGACTTGATTACAACATTAAAAGCCATGCAGATTCTTCCGTCAGATAGCAAAGCACGATGGACTGTTTTTACTGAACATCGTATTTATAAAGCTATAAATAAAGGTTCACTTCAGAAAGAAATGGAAGAGGTTTTGTCGCAAAGTTTTTCGGAATCAGAGACAATGCGCGGTTTTTAGCAATTGAAAAGCCGAGGATTAGTTTTAAAGGTGCACATTTTCCAAAGGATGTCATTTTGTACGCTGTATTTTTCTATGTTCGTTATAGTGTCTCTTATCGTGACCTAGAAGCAATCATGGAGGAACGTGGCGTTAATGTTGATCATGCAACCCTGAACTGCTGAGCTATTGACTATTCCCTCGTAGATCGCAGAAGAAGTCAGAAAATGCAAACGTATCGTTGCGATATTCTGGCGGATGGATGAAACCTACGTTAAGGTCAAAGGAAAGTGGGTGTACTTGTACCGAACCGTCGACAAATTCTGTGACACCATTGATTTCATGCTGTCCGAATAGCGTGATGAAGAGGCGGCTACAGCCTTCTTCAAACAAACGATCAATTCTAATGGGCTACCAGAAAAAGTAGTGATGGATAAAAGCGGTGCCAACTATGCTGGGTTGGAAAATATTAACATCTTGCTGATGCTTGTTGGCTTGCTGAGCTTTATTGAAATATTCCAGGTCAAATATTTGAACAATGTAGTTGAACAAGATCACCGCTTCATTAAGAAAATCACAAAACCAATGATGGGCTTCAATGCCTTTCATTCAGCAAAGGCAACCATAGATGGAATCGAAACGGCGCATATGATTCGAAAAAAACAACTTACCGATGAAAATATACCGGCTTATAAGCAGTTTATGGCTTTAGCAGGATAACTTTGTCCGCAGATAAGTGCGGCTTTACGCTTTATGAATATTTGCGACAAAACCTCCAAAATTCTGTCGGACGTGGACCAGGTCTAGCATTCACCCGAGTGCAGCGCCGACTTTTTGCAGACTTACTTGGGTTTTCTTTCCCTCAAAGCGTTCTGGCATCACTTGAAGCTGTGAAATAGCGTCCATTTTTCCAGTCTGCTCACGCAAATAAACATTAAAAAACAATGCGATAACATTTACACATGATCAATTACGACGCTGTTTACTGGCAAATATTGGGCACTGATTGATATGTATGCCTCTTTTTACCAGTAAACCCCAGTCCGATTTCAATTTTTTTGTGTGCAAAGTGTTAAAAAATTGAAACTGCTAATTTAATTTGGCGGCATTTCGTTAGAGAAGATTCTTAACTCTCTTAATGAGAATGAATATTAACTGTACGCCCATTTAAATTCTGCGGTACACGTTTGTTTTCGTTATAGATACTTTCCAATTGAGTAATTTGACTCTTAGAAACATTAACCGGTTCGGATAAAACATACCAGTTCACACCCTCACTGCAAGGAGGGGTTGTTAAAGAGCCAGCATAGTTAAAAACATGTTTTTTGTGTTCCGGCAGCAATGACATTGGATTCAATCGAACACCAGAGTTTATATTATGTGTGGCAGGAGCTGTTGGCATGTTGTCCAAGATTTTCTGAAAATCTGGATTTTCTATGTCGTCCTGGTCATCAAGCAATACGCCTAATACAGCCATTTTTCCATCTTCGCGAATATGCACAAAATGTATTTCAGCAGGAAAAGTTTTAGATCCTATGACATGCTCGCTAGGGGCATGAAAATGGAATTGGATTAACGGATAAGCATCTTTACCAATAAAGAGTCTACCCGGATAGTCAGACGGTAAATTGACTTGAGCGGCATGACCACTATTAAAAAAATCAGGTGCCGCATCATATTCATATTTAATTTTCAATCGATTCGATGGTCTTTCATGCGTATTGGTAGAAAGATCAATGGGCGATTGATGGCTCCCAATAGTGCATTCTGCGTAAGGATACATCAACGGTACTACAGTCTGGGAGATATCATCAAGTGCCCCCCATATTGACTGTTCTTGATACGTCCAGTGAGGAGGGGCTGCAACTAAAGACGTACTGAACAACATAACCCCCATGCTGAAAATATAGCGATTGATAGTATTTTTTTTCATTTTTTCTCCCAATTTAGGACATGACTGAAGTGAGACTAGCAAGTATGTTCTTTACAGAAATCAACCATATTGGGCTTTTTTTGATTATTTTCAGACGAAGTTTGGTTAGCTGGCGTTGTAGAACCATTGCCCTTAGTACTAGGAGATGGTTGAGGCTGATTCACAATTGTTGTTTGGGTGGGTTTTGTTGAAGATTCCGCAAGACAAGATGTTGCAAACAGAAGGCAAAGCAAGGTCAAAAATAGTCTAGGATTCATAATATTCTCTCTTTAGTTTTGGTTGGCAATGTTGTAACAAGATTTTCTCTAGCTATTTATATGCCATATAAATTCAATCCAAATTACATGGAGTTATATGTTAGATAATTATTTGAGGTTTAATGAATGGGTTTAAATAAACCTGTTGGCTGGTTTATTTAAACCCATTTAAAGAGATGCTCTTTGGGACGTATTTAAATCTGTTGTTGTCCAATGTAAGCGTTACAGCTTCGAATGGTCTACAGATATTGGAGTTAGCGGTTTTTTCCTGAAAGTAAACCGTGCCTGATTTTAGAGAGTGGAGTCCCACCAAGGTTCTTAGTAAGCTACTTTTACCGGAGTCGGATTTGCCGTATAACACAGTTTTTTCTCCAGGGAAAAGAGCAAAGCTGATGTTGGATAAAATTGTTTTTTCGTGAGCAGTGACTGATACCTGATCGAATCGAATGATAGGGGACATTAAGTGATTATTCTATGCAAATCAACGCCCAATATTTTCCAGCTATCGACACTGGCTTTACCAACTTGATATACTGTAAGATATTGATTTACCAAGCAGCACTATTGGTGTCTGGAAAATTTTCAATGTTGATTTCTATAGTTACCTGGTAAGTTTTGCATGGTGATTAACATATCAGAAATGCAAATATAATAGATTACCGCATTTATAGTGGAATTGTGGGAGGACGTTGGGTGAATAAGCAAAAGGCTTATATTCATCAAATTGCAGAACGTGTATTTAAGTTTTCCTGGGATGAGCCAACAGGTACTTTTGTGAGCCTTACGGTGAATTTGGAAGTGGCCATTTTACAGGGTACCGTTGTCTTCCCAAGATGGGTCATAGAACACCCTGAAAAAATGGTGTGCCATCAAAACGATTTTCTTGATCTCATGGTGCAGTATCGAGACGCAGGGCCGATCTATGAAAAAACAATCGAAGATAATTTTGCACAATCGCTTTCATGGGGGATGCCGGATCGGACAATGATGAAGTAATCGCTTGTCCACCAAGCGAGTTACCGAAAGATTATCCAAATAATCTCCGGAATTATCTGTTAGAAAACTGAACTGACGACCAAGGGTTCTGTCGCAAATATTCATATGGTGCAAAGCCGTACTTAAGGAGCGTTCTCAATTAAGCCAAATTATGGTAGACATAAGGCTAAGCATAGCCTGATAATTTCTTGCTAATCGCTCATATCGCGTTGCAATTCGGCGAAATTCTTCAATTTTTGAAAAAATCGTTCAACCGCATTTCGTTCTTTATAAAGAACTTTGTCAAAATCTCTTGGCACTTTCCGGTTCTTTTTAGACGGAATCACCGGTACTGCATGTTTTTTTCTATGGCGGACACAAACTGGTCTGAATCATAACCATCAGCTAACACGTAGCCTGACTCAAAGCCTTCAATCAATGCTTCAGCTTGAGTATATTCGGAAGTTTGTCCGGCAGTGGGCAGTAAATGAACCGGATTACCGAAGGCATCAACTGCCGCATGAATTTTAGTGCTTAAGCCGCCGCGCGATTTACCTATCGCCTCTTCAGTTTGTTGTTTTTTTTTGCCGCTCCATGTCCCTTTATGGGACTAGCGGTTATAACGAACATAGACTCTATGCCAATTCCCGAAGGATTCTGGCAAGTCCCGCCAAGGTGAACCCGTTCGAGCAATCCATAACACCGCTTCAATAAATTGCCGGTTATTGGTTGCTGTCACACCGCAATCGCCGGCTTTGCCCGGCAAAAGATCCTTTATACGTTCCC
>JAQTLI010000318.1 GCA_028714995.1 Methylobacter sp.
TGTGAGGGCCGACCACGCCACCGCTTTTTGCCACGAAATCGGTGATGGTTTTGGTCAGTTTGGGTTTGGCCGGATCGGTATGCACGTCAAAAATAAACAGTTTGCTGGTGTCCAGTGCGCCGGCCCATAAATACTGGCGATCATCGGTAAAGCCGGAGTGGTGGGCTTCATTGCGTCCGCCTACGGAAAGGCTGTTGATGACTTTGCCGTAGTTGGGTGACTTTGGATTAACGTCCACAGTGACCAGTTTGTCCTGCTCATCGCCGACGCCTTCCATGCCTAGAGTCCAGATATAGACAAAATCTTCCTGCCCGACAATTTTAGCCATATAAGGCGATTGGCAGGTTTCATCGGCTTGCACGGATGTCATGCCGATACCGGCTAATGTGATGGCGGATGCGGCAAAGGCGCAAACGGTTATAAAGCGGTTGAGTGGTTTGGTATGTATTTTCATCGTGGCGCTCTTGGTTATTATTCAACGATGCCGAGCGT
The DNA here is from genome assembly GCA_028714995.1 of Methylobacter sp. Classification (GTDB taxonomy): domain Bacteria; phylum Pseudomonadota; class Gammaproteobacteria; order Methylococcales; family Methylomonadaceae; genus Methylobacter_A. The sequence goes on from JAQTLI010000318.1 coordinate 493, forward strand.
CCTTGTGGACGCTCGTTTACAACAGGAAGTGCTATTATTCGGCGGTGGTGGGGTCGATCATAGTCCTGACCTGGGAAATGCGGTTGGCCGGGAAGCCGCCTTTTTCGGCGTGTTCTCTAACAGTTGCTTCGTCCGGTGCAATGTAGACGCAATAGACTTTATCGTCTGTCACGTAGCTTTCCACCCACTGGATTTTTGGCCCCATTTCATTAAGAACGCCGCATGATTTCTGCGAAATGTCTTGTAGCTCCCGGTAGGCTAATGAACCCGCGCCGGGAATTTCACGTTCGATAATATATTTTGGCATGTGTGTCTCCTGGTTGATGTGAAAATGATGGGTTTTTCTTTGAAACGAAATATGTTCATTTTGAATAGTATCATTATCTGTATTATTTCAGCCAAAAAAAAACAGGTTTAAAGAGGACGTTTTTTGTAGAAAAGTGAGCCGGAGCAGCAGGGTTTGGTATCATAGGCATTTGCATTCACTTATCAGGAAACAAAATGCAGGGCCAGGTTGAACGTGTACAATTAAAGTCTGATCTTATTCTGCCTTGGGTAGTTGTGGGCGTGATGCTTGCCATGCTGGCGGCTTATATTGTTGTTTGTCATGTTATAGGTGATCAGTTGCAACGGCCTTTGCCGGAAAATCAGCGAGTGCTGATCAGGTCGATATTTTATGCAGTTGCCATCGCAACATTTCCGATGACAAATTTAATTCGTCATATTCAGCTTCGGCTGAATCAGACCATGCCCGGCGACAATCCGGCAAAAAGCCGTTATCTGGTGACCATCATCGTTTCTATGTCGCTTATCGAGATTGTCGGGGTCTTTGGCTTTGTTATGTTTATTTTGGGTGATGATTTTAACACCTTGTATATATTTACCGGGCTGTCGGCACTGGGTTTGTTTTTATACCGGCCAAAACCGGATGAGTATTTCGAAATAATTGAGGCAATGGCAGCACAAAAACATGAATGATTTATTAGTCGATGCCGATAGCTGCGTTAAATGCGGTTTATGTCTGCCGCATTGTCCAACGTACACTAAAACACGGAATGAAAACGAATCGCCCCGTGGCCGTATTGCGCTCATTCAGGCTTGGGCAGGCAAGCATCTGGAAACTTCAGAAAAGCTAATTGAACATATCGATAACTGTCTGTTATGCCGCTCGTGTGAACGGGTTTGTCCGGCAGTAGTGCCTTATGGACGCTTAATTAATAATTTTCGCGGACAAATAAAAGACAAGAAAAAATCTTCTTTGGCCGAGTCTCTGCTGAAAGAAGTATCCCACAATAAAGCCGCGAATCGGTTGGCGCAATCGAGCTTAAGCTTTTATCAGTCCAGCGGCCTACAAAAAACGGCTCGATTTTTTAAATTACTTGAATTATTAAAGCTCGATAAAGTTGACCGCTTGTTGCCACCCCAAAGCGATCAAGCGCCTTTACAGTCAAATTACTTTACCGAAATCTCGCCAGCCAGGGGCAATGTGGGCTTGTTTATCGGATGTATGGGCTCATTGCTGGATCATGAAACCGTCAATTCGGCGGTCAAAGTCTTAACGGCGGCTGGCTTTAATGTGTATTTACCTGAACAGCAAACCTGTTGCGGTGCGCTGGATATGCATGACGGGGACATTGAAGCAGCTAAACATCTGGCAACAATTAATTGTGACGCTTTTTCAGAAAATAATGTAGATGCAATAGTGACCATCGCCAGCGGTTGCGGCAGTCAGATGCGGGAATATCAACAGACTGAATTTGCTGGAAAAGTGGTAGATATCAGTCAGTTCTTAATCAAATCAGGCAGTAACTTCACCGATCAACTGACGCCATTGACGGCAGCCGTGTGTCTGCATACGCCATGCTCGTTAAAAAACATCATGCGCGAGGAACAGGGGGCACTAAAGCTGTTGCAACAAGTACCTGGCATTAAAATTACTGCGCTGCCTGCATCTATACAATGCTGCGGTTCGGCCGGCAGTTATATGCTCGAGCATCCGCAAATGGCGCAGGCGCTGTTAAATGATTTACTGGATGTGGCTTTAGAAGATCAGTCTCAGTATCTGGTCAGCTCAAATATAGGCTGTGCTTTGCACATATCTGCGGGCTTAAGGGAAAGAGGGATAGGGCTGGAAGTTATTCATCCGGTTACGTTAATCGCTCGGCAATTAAAGTAGTGGTATTTTGAATAGGTGGGTGGAGGCGACCAGCTGGCCGCCTCCATTGACGTCTTAATCGTGGACTTCGACGTTTGGGCGGTAGTTATGACCGTAAAAAATTTCAGTCACTTCTTTTTGCAATTTCTTTTCTATCGCAGACTTTTGATCATCAGTCAAATTGCTCTCTTTCTCAAATAAATAATTTTCCAGCTCTGTTTCCTTGAGCATCATTTTGGTGTGGAAGATATTTTCCTGATATACATTCACATCAATCATCTGATAACTTTCTTGCGTATCTATGGCAATATAGTCCTGAATAGACGTGATGTTATGGTCGATATAATGTTTTTTGCCTGAAATATCACGGGTAAAGCCGCGAACTTTATAGTCCATGGTCACTACATCGGATTCAAAGCTGTGAATCAGGTAATTGAGTGCTTTCAGCGGAGAAATCCGGCCACAGGTTGAAACGTCAATATCCGCACGAAAGGTGCTGATGCCGTTATCAGGATGGCTTTCAGGATAAGTGTGTACCGTAATATGACTTTTATCCAAATGCGCCAATACCGTTTCAGGCAAGGGACCGGGCGACTGGCTATTCATGCTGGGCGGAGGCGGCGCTTCGCCCTCGGAGATCAGCATGGTAACGCTGGCGCCTTGCGGCTCATAGTCCTGGCGAGCAATATTAAGAACTTGTGCGCCGATGATTTCGGCAACATCTTTAAGGATTTGGGTCAGTTTATCGGCGTTATAAGCTTCATCGATATACTCAATGTAAGCCTGCTGCTGTTCAGCCGGTGCATAACAGATATCATAGATATTGAAACTGAGCGACTTTGTTAAATTGTTAAAGCCGTGTAATTGCAATTTAGTCAAAATAGTTAAACCTCGATAACTTCAAAATCATGGGTGATTTCCACTGCTTTGCTCAGCATGATGGATGCAGAGCAATACTTTTCTGCAGATAACTTTACGGCTCTTTCAACAGCCGATGCCTTTAAACCATGGCCGGTAACGATAAAATGTAAATGAATCTTGCTAAACACGCTTGGTATGGCATCGACCCGTTCGGCCGTGACCTCAGCCACGCAGTTAACAATGTTATTTCTGCCTTTTTGTAAAATCTGCACCACATCAAAAGATGAACAACCGCCCACGCCCAGCAAAAGCATTTCCATGGGGCGCATGCCTATATTACGGCCTCCGTGGTCGGGAGGACCGTCCATAACTACAGCATGTCCACTGCCGGTTTCGCCGACGAACATCACGCCATCGACCCATTTGACTGTTACTTGCATTTATTTTCCCGATTAAAAATGACGCATAGAGTAGCATAAAAATGTTTATTGCTAGAGTGACAATGTTGATTTTTTTCTTAAAATCCTGCATTGTTAGTCAAAAATAACACAACACGTATAAGGGATATATTGTTGCTATGCAAATTACTTCACAAGAAACGCCCTATAAAGAAGCGCTAGAGCGCTTTTTACACCTTTGCCATATAAAAACCTATCCGGCCAAAACCACTATTATAAGACCTGGCGATACAGGGGACCGGCTGTATTTTATTATTAACGGTTCCGCCAGTGTTTGCGTAGAAGACGCAGAGGGCGGGCATGAGCTCATTCTTGCCTACCTGAATAAAAATGAATTTATCGGTGAAAT
>JAQTLI010000319.1 GCA_028714995.1 Methylobacter sp.
GTACCGTCATTCGACAGATGGCATTACCGACTCGATAATAGAAAAGATTCGTCAGATGGTTAGTGCATCGATTCGTACCTATATGTTGGGCCGGATACCCGTGAAATGAGGCGACAAATTGCACTGGCTTATTTGAATTCGATGCCCCTTGCAGCCACTCCAAAACTAGGTGAAATACACGGTTTGGGTGATGGTTTATCAGCTTGGTTTAATGCTGATTTTAATAAAGTTAACCAGTTACTTAGTCAAAATGCAATTAACTCAGCTGAGAAGATTACTCCGCAACAGGCACAAGCCTATCGGCAGGTGCTTAGCATTTTGTTGTCACAAAGACGGCCTTCTTATCTTTTAGGACCTGGTTATGATGCTTTAAAGAATCTTACCGATAGTCATTTGCGAATATTAGCGGCGCAAGGGGTTATTTCAGCAGCACTTCGGGATGCTGCACTACAGGCATCAGTCGTTCGTCTTCCCAAATCAGATCAAGTTCAGGCTGCGTTTATGGCAGACAGGAAGTCTCAGAATGTACTTCGCACCCGTCTTGCCAAGGCCTTGGGTGTAAAGACGAGCTACGAACTGGATCGAATGGATTTAACTGTCAAAACCACCATCGATTACGGCACACAGCAAGCCGTCACCAATGAGTTGCGTCGATTGAATGATTCTGGTAATGCTAGAGCTGCCGGTGTGGTAGGCTTTAGAATGCTTAATGCAGACGTTGATCTTTCTCCCATAATCTACAGTCTCATGTTATTTGAGCGCGGCGAAGCAGGTAATCTGCTGCGCATTCAAACTGATAATTACGATCAACCGCTTGATATTAACGAAGGAATACGTCTGGATCTGGGCTCAACCGCGAAGCTGCGGACTATGGTGCACTATCTGGAGCTTATTACCGATATCTACCGGAAATACAAGGATATTCCATTGAAGGAACTGAGGTTGATTCAGCTGCATCCCCGCGACTATCTGTCCGCATGGGTTATAGAACAGCTCCGATTAAACCCGCAGATTAATCTGGAAGATTTGCTGAATCAGGCTCTGGATCGCAAGTATTCAGCCAGTCCGGGTGAGAGTTTTTTCACCGGAGGCGGCATTCATCATTTCAATAATTTCGATAAATCAGAAGATATTAAAATCATGTCTGTACGGCATGCTTTACGTGATTCGGTGAATCTGGTTTTTATTCGTTTGATGCGAGATATTTCCTATCACCATCTGTATAAACCGGAAGGCATAGCGCGTTGGCTTGAAAGTCCTAACGATCCTCGTCGTAGAGAGTATTTGGCACGTTTTGCGGATCAGGAAGGGCGCGTATATTTACGGCGCTTTTATGCTAAATACCATGGCAAGAGTGCAGAAGAATCCCTGGAAATGCTCACCCAGAATGTTCTTGCCAAGCCTTCACGCCTTACCATGCTCTATCAGGCAATTTATCCTGACGCAGATATAAATGCACTCACCCGGTATTTAGATGCGCATTTGACAAAGGCCGCCTTGGTTGATGAGGATATTGGAATGTTACAAGAGAAATTCTCACCCAAGAAATTTGATTTACAAGATCAGGGCTATATAACCAAAATTCATCCACTTGAATTGTGGCTGGTCAATTATCTGGCGCAACACCCCGAGGCTACGCGTAAGGACGTTATTGAGGCAAGTGCCGAACAGCGGCAAGCTGTATACCGGTGGCTATTTAAAAGCACCAGAAAGGGCGCTCAGCAACGACGCATAAGGACATTGCTGGATGACGAGGCATTTAAACAGATTCATCATGCATGGCAGCGCCTGGGCTATCCGTTTGAGTCATTTACGGCTTCTTATGCGGCCTCTATCGGTGCGTCCGGTGATCGTCCGGCAGCATTGGCTGAACTCTTGGGTATCCTGCAAAACGATGGTATACGGCTACCTATAGTCAGGTTTGAGAACCTGCATTACGCCCAGGCGACACCTTATGAGACTGTGCTGGATAAATCGCCGGAACAAGGTCGGCGTGTACTGGCATCAGAAGTGGCAAAAGTTGCACGCGGTGCACTTATTGGGGTGGTAGAGGGCGGAACGGCAGGACGACTTCGGGGCGTTTATACTGACTCAGATGGTAAACCATTACCTGTAGGAGGCAAAACAGGGACTGGAGATCATCGTCGAGAAATATGGGGAACAGGGGGGCGCTTGATTGAATCGATATTCATCAGCCGTGCCGCCACGTTTACTTTCTTCATAGGCGATCGCTTTTTTGGCGTAATCACCGCTTATGTGGCGGGACCAAATGCCGAGAGTTATCACTTTACCAGTTCATTGCCGGTACAAATACTGAAGTTTTTGGAGCCGACACTTGCACCTTTGATAAATAAGGTCGCTGAAGACAAGGACTCTAAATTGTTGCCAAAATTAAAAACTGCGGTGGCAAATCAAGAACATGTTTCTATTTATTCCCCTCAGCCTTGATAACGCTGCTTTAAATTAAATGTAATGGGTTAAAGGAGATGCTCAGTAGTACGCCAATTTTAATTTAGCCTAGTCGTATTTAATGTATTTGAAACGTGGGTCATCCGGTGTGCCTTCTAAGGCGCCACCTTCCTTGCCGGGCTGCCACATAATAACTTCCTCAATCTTATGGGCTAGTTCAAAATCTTTGTTGGTAATGCCTTTTGCCGCATGGTTCACCAGCTTAACGATCACAAAGGCATAAGAAACCGTAAGATCGGGATGATGAAATGCGGCTTCTGCCAAATGTCCGACTGTATTAACAACCATCAGCGTACCTTTCCAGCCACTGGTTTTGTATTTACGTCGAATCCAGCCTTTTTCCAGATACCAGTGCGGTAACTCTTCTTTTAAGCGCTGTTCGACTTCTATATCGGAATAAGTATCTTCGTGTGTGCGTTCTCTCCAGCCCATAATAATTCCCCTTTTGTTTGGTTTGGTTATGGAACAGGAGCGACAGAGATATATTAAAATATGTGTCGCTCATTGGCCTTATGTCTCAGTTTCCCGGCTCAACATGAGTGACTTCGCAGCCCTTTTGATAAAAAACAAATGAAGGTATAAATGGAACAACATCAATTGTCAATGTTGTTTCTTTTTGAAACTTATTAACAGCATCAGCTACGGCATTATGGAAATTGTTGGTTAATTGATTAGCCAGTTTCTGCTGCGCTTCATCTGCACCCAAGGTAAATGGATCTTCGGCGAGATTAGTTGCATTAATAGTGTTCTGCAAAACATCTGACGAGAAAAATTGGATTTTACTTTCGAAATCACTGAAGATTTGCGTCCCTTTTTCACGCTTAATGCGATCTATATCGGATGGGTCGGCATAAACAAGAAATGTGCCTTTAACGCCTTGAACATCATTTTTACAGGCTCCGCCATCCATTATTCTGACTAGATTTAACGTTTTATTGCCTTTAACTAAGGTAAGCGGTGGATTTTGACCGGACATTTGCGATACGTTAGCAGGCAATGTCGCCAAATCATCGGATGCCGGTATAGGCAGGGTATCTTTCTTAATCTCTTGGGTCGAGCATGCCGCCAGTGCAATAAATGCCATGCTGATTAGAATTTGTATGCTTGTTTTCATAAATACTTTTACTGCTGAGTGATGTAGGGTGAAATATATCAAGTTTGCTAAATATTGTAATCCTTAAAAAAGTTGGGTGGTAAAAAATGTGCGGTGGATTAAGGGACGGGTCAGAAATAAATTATTACAAATAATTAATCAGATATTGATTGGGCATAACGCGGCTAAGCAATTGAAGTGTTTAAAAAGAAATGATTAGATAGTCGCTTATTGTGTGATTTTCATTTTAGTCATATTAAAATTTTGCTTTACAAGCTTGCTGCAAGTAATTAAAAAGTGAATTTTTTAAGGACTAGATTACCAATGGCTAAAAAAATATCTAAATCTGTATCAGATAAATCTATTTCAGATTCTGATGCCGACAAAAATAAAGATGAAATTGATCAGGATATTGAAGCTATCGACTTGAGCTTGAGTAGTGAATATATAACGTTTCCTGATGAAAGTGAGGTGGCTGCTAAAAAAATGGCCGCACGCAGAAAAATTGAAATGTATTGGGAGAAAAAACGATTACAGGAACAACTCGGCGATTTTGAAGACTCTGATCTTGATTTTTAAGGTAAGAACATCAACTGAACAGCGATTCATTCTGTTCGAGAACCCTTGGCGGATATTATCAGGGCTTGCTGTTTTAAGGCTGTTAGGCGGCCAATCATGATTCAAAGCCCGAATATAACTACTGACTAAAATAGATACATATCACTGCGCAATTCATG
>JAQTLI010000320.1 GCA_028714995.1 Methylobacter sp.
GATCCTCCTGGCACAGAAGGCGGGATCGATATGCGCACGAGCCGCGATCAAACTCAACGAGGATTCCACTAAGGCGATTCCTGTCCTTTCAGACGGATCGAAAGTGGGATCTAGACTCAATGGACCTAACTCTGCCTGCAAACCCGCTAACTCACCTGCTTCCGAAGGATTTATAGGAACAGATACCATACTATCAGAAGCTGACGCAGCAGATACAGACCCTATCGCTAGAGCGACGCCCATCGCGATGGCTTTTAAATTGTGGTTTGTTGTTTTCATAGCACTTCTCCAATTCAAACATGATTCTATTAGTCATGTGATTTGATACAGAAGTCAATCCGGACATGATAACCGAACTGCCTGCTAAACATTTAAATCCGCACCACCCCTTTGCGGAATAGCTAATCCACCTTTCTACTAAAAAATGGCTATGTCACCATTAATTATGAAAATTTTCTATTTTCTGCGAAAAGTCCTAATTTTATTCAGCTTATGGCATTTGCTCGAAGCCGCGCTATTTAAGGATTCCACATTTAATGGTTACATAGCAAAAAATTGACTCATCCCTTAATTAAGCATCCACTCGTCAGGTTGCGGAATCCGGCGAGCCAACGTTTTATCATGCTTTTTATTATTCTCAATTTTGCCTTAAATTTCCATAGAAGAAATATCATAAATCATTGAAATTAACTGAAACTTATGGGCTTACGTCTATTTTCTCAGGTAACTGCCAGCTCAATCAGCAATGCCCACAGGATCTACTGTGACATTGCAGCTATTTAGATATCACCGATGACTAACAACCTGCTGATAATAAATACCCGATACATGCCTGGATTCTGGTGAGCATGTTTTTGCCTGCCCTTACGGGACAAGCTGTTTTGCTTGAAACGGGTTAAGATGGCAAGAGCTTAGCCGGTAGGAGGTTGGTGAAAAACCAGTGGGTCTAAGTGGCAGCTCAGTATCACCAGGCCGCTTAATCTATAGGGGGGGGATGGCATGATGCGGTCGTGGCCACGATCAAGGAAACGGGTTTGGCAGGAACTACAGTTCAGCTCTGGATATGATGAAGCCTTTCAACAAAAAATGGCAGGGTAGATTTATTTTTGCCCTTGACCCAGGACCTACTCTTGGGTGGCCCTGAGGTATTCCAAGATACTTGTACGAATACTGCCTTTCAGGGCTCCGACCGCTCCGGCTTCCCGGGGTGCTCAGGGACTTCCCAGCGTTTCTGTTCATATATTTCCCGCTGCTCCTGCGTCAAGACGGCATTCATCCGTTCCTGCCTTTTTTTGGAGATTTCCCGTAACTCTGATGATAGCACTTCCCGCTTTGCCCGGGTTTCCTTAAAAATTTTATCAAGTTCTTGAGTCTGTTGTTCGGTCAGGTTCAATTCCTCCTTTAAGCGCCGTACACCTAGCTCTAACTGCGGCGCAGCCGGGTTGTCCATACCAGCATGAGCGGCAGTGACCGGCAACGATCCGGTCTCAACAGACACATTTTCTGTCTTGGGGGGTATCTGTTGACAGGCTGTTCCCGTCAACAATCCAGCCACGACAAAGGTTTGCAACAGTTTCATAATTTACCTCACTTCAATTAATAGGGCCGCCACCAGCGCGACCCAAATATTGTAATTGCATCTACTGGGTAGCACCACCATTAAATCATTCAGGCACCTCTGCCCATGCCGGGACCAACAATAGCGACAGGATCACATGCCATCAACTTGTTTTATTGCATACCTTGCTTATTTGCAGACGCAGAAAACCCGTGGCGGGAAATCCCACGCACGGGTCCTTGGATGAAACTGGGCCGCTTTTAGCTCCGGCCCAGAATTCGAATCGCTTGCTACACTATTATTAAATAGGAGCGGGAAGACCGGGAATGATAAACTTATGCACGTGCGCTGCGCCATCAAACTGGAACGGAAAATTGCCTGTCGCCTCGAATTCGATCTGGCAAGTAATATTCTTTTTCACCAATGTTTTTACAACTCTCAGAACACCCTCACCACCGTCCTGTTGTCTATACCAAGACAACTCGCCCCACTTTGTGACAGGGAAATTTTTCTTGGTGATGACCTCAATACCTGCGTCGAACACCCAAGTGCCTAGTAAAGGCGCAGCAAGATCTCCTACAACATTCCGGCTGTAGTAGTCCTTGATGCTATGTTCGTCGTACGGGATTAACCTTCCACTCTGAGGATGCTTGAAGTTCCACGTGGCATGGTCAAGAAAGATATTGTTTTGACGGCTCCACTGGTGATCGCCCTTGTAATCCTTAATAGCCGCACCAAAGAGTGACGCTCCAGGTTCAGCCGTAACGTCAACCTGAGCGCCTAATGATGCCTGGGTCAAGACTGCATCCAATGTTGTTACGTCGCCATCAGAATCGGAGATTTTAGCTGTCCCCTCTGTTTCACCAGTCGCATCTACTGACACTTTGTACCACTTTTCGGCGCAGGTTACAGGATCGATATGCGTACGAGCCGCGATCAAACTCAACGAGGATTCCACTAAGGCGATCCCTGTCCTTTCAGATGGATCGAAAATTGGATTTTTACTTAGTGGAGATAACTCTGCCACCAAACCCGCGAAAGCAGATACTATTGACGGATGAATAGGAGTATCCACGCCTACGCTTGCTGAAGCAGTAGATACAGATCCCATAGCCACAGCGACGCCCATCGCGATGGCGGTTAAATTTTGTTTTGTTGTTTTCATAGCACTTCTCCAGTTCAAATATGATTATATTTGTCATGTGATTTGATACAGAAGTCAATCCGGACATGATAACCGCACTGCCTACTGAGCCTTAAAGTCCGCACCACCCTCCGCGGAATAGTTAACCCACTTTTCTACTAAAAATCTGACTCATCCCCTGATTAAGTTCAACTCATGTCAGGTTGCAACAACCGCGAAAACCCCGCTATACATTCGGCGAGTCACTGTTTATCACGGTTCTATTATTCTTAATTTCTCCTTAAATCTCCATAGAAGCAATATCAAATAAACCTTAAAAATCACTAAAAATCACGGGCATTGGTTCACTCAATTCAAGACCGCACCCACCGCGGAACAATCAACTCACCTTTCTACTAAATAAATTGACCCTTTACTTAATTAAGTAGCAACTCATCAGGTTTTATATTCGGCGAGCCAACGGTTTACTACGACTTCTATTATTCTTAATTCATCCTCAAATCTCCATAAAAGCAATATCAAAAATCATCAAATTCAACTTAAATTCATAGGCTTCCGGCTATTTTCCCAGCTAAATGCAAGCTCTTTCAGCCTATAGTTCCATGAGGGCTATTTAGATATTACCTGCGCTTTACTATTGAAGACTTATTATAAGGGAAGCAGTAAAAGCTTGATTCCAGGCTAAGCAACTGCAAAAGTTAGAGGGTTGCGGCTGAATGACAACGCAGCACTATTGAGTGTTATTAAGCACGGTAAGCTTGCGAGATAAAGCGTGGGGGAAAGATAAGAATCACAACCAGCTGATAACCCTAAAAAATCAGCTGGAATCAATCTTATAATATGAAGTATTCGAATTACTTAAGCTAAGCCATGACATTGCTACCCAACGCTATTAGGTGGCACCTGTGTGGCTTAATTGTATTTATGCTATAAAAATGTTGTGTAGATACCTATACCTTTTCCCCGAGCATCTTCAGTTTTTTCCTATCCGTTTTTGTCGATTTATCATTGAACGGATCCATTGCAATAGCGTTGTCCAGCCTTTTATAAAATATGGCACATAGTGTTTTGCTTTTTGCAGCAGCAAACCAGTCAGCCGAAAAATCATCAAGCCGATGCGGTAGATCATTTCTTGCAACCGGTAAAACAGCGGCCGCATTGCTGCAAAATTCACCTCTCGATCTTGGATCTTGCCGCGCCGATACAACCAGCGCAGCAAGCCGCTGACATAGAGGACGAACAGAGCCATGCCGGCAAGAAACCAGAGTAGCCGGCCTGTGGCGCCGAAAGCCTCGCCGGTGTGCATAGGCCATATCCAGGTCATGAAATTTTCGCCCTTGGTAAATCTGGAAGGGTCCCGCACCTCTTTGATCTGGCCGCTCCAGCGATCTACCCAGACCGTTGTGAATGGATGCCTTTGATTGATTTCGCTGTCCTGGCGCAAGTTGATGCGATAAACGCCGGTGTCGCCGATGGGTGTTGTAACCCGCCTGAGTTCGGCGCGACGAAACGGGCCGCGAGCAATAAATTCCGCTGCCCCCAAACTGGTGGGGTGATCGTTGGGAATCGCTGTACTAATGATATTGGGGCCCGTTT
>JAQTLI010000321.1 GCA_028714995.1 Methylobacter sp.
CGCTCCGGTATAACCTGCCGCCCGTAAAAACCCTCTGACCAGAGTCGTTTTCCCTGCGCCTAAATCACCATATAAAAAAATCAAACACTTAGATGGCAACTCCGCCCATAACTCTGCACCAAACTGTTCTGTTTCTTCAGTGTTTTTCAAAAACTTCTTCATTGATTTACCAATTGTCTGAGATAGGGCATTAAATCACTGGCTAACAAACCTCTTTCCCCGTCCTTTTCTGCAGCCAGATCAGCCGCCAAACCATGCATATAAACACCCTGCTGCGCCGCCGTTTTCAGCGACAAGCCTTGTGCCAATAAACCTGCAATCACGCCGGAAAGCACATCTCCCATGCCCCCTGAAGCCATGCCGGGATTGCCTGTTACGGACACAGCAAGCTCATCTTCCGAGGCAATCAGTGTTCCGGCACCTTTAAGAATTGCTACACCACCGTATTGGGCCTGAATGGCTGAAACTGCTGCAAACCTGTCCTGTTGTACTTCGGCAGTGGGACGATTTAATAACCGACCGGCCTCGCCGGGATGCGGTGTTAAAATCCAATCAAGCCTTGTTACCGGTGAATTGACTAAAAGATTTAAGCCATCCGCATCGACTACCATACTCTTTCCGGCGTTTAGCGCTGCATTAAACAGTTCTTTCGCCCAATCACTTTGCCCTAACCCCGGTCCTACAACTATCACACCGGCTTTTTCCAACAATACAGCCAACTGCCCAACATGAGTTATGCCATGACACATTAACTCCGGCCTGTCCAGATTCATAAGCCCAGAATGCTCTGCCCGCGTTGCCACACTCACCAATCCGGCGCCAACACGCAAAGCGGCCTCACCCGCCAGTCTGGCTGCTCCGGAATAGCCCTGATCTCCGCCCACTATTAAGACATGCCCATAATTACCTTTATGGGAACAACGATCGCGAAGCGGTAGCGGGATGTTCACCACACGCGTCACCGTCGACAGAACCTCTTCAAACACATCATCCGGTACTGCCAAGTCTGCATAGACAATCTCGTCACAATACTCTGCCGCCTGCCCTGTAAGCAGGCCTTGCTTCAGGCCGATAAAAGTAACCGTACATTCCGCTTTTACTGCACAGCCCATAACGTTGCCGGTATCGGCATTCAGGCCGGACGGAATATCCACCGCAATCACATGGGCCGAACATTTATTAATAACTTCAATTGCATGAGCATAAAGCCCGGTTACCACTCGATCCAGCCCTGTGCCTAACAAAGCATCTACAACTACATCAGCAGTAATAGTCTGTCCGACCTGAAATGTAACGACCGCTCCCTTATAATTCTGATATGCCGCCAGCGCATCGCCTTTGAGTGTTTCGGGATCTGAAACAGCATAGATACAGACTTTCAATCCTGCTTTTAGTGCCAGTGCAGCAATAATATAACCATCACCGGCATTATTTCCGGAACCGCAAAAAACCGCTACAGACTGTGCATCCGGCCATTTATTCCTGACGCATTCAAAAACTGCGGCTCCCGCCCGGCTCATTAGTTCAAAGCCGGGGATACCACGCTCCTCTATTGCTATCCGGTCCAGTTCTCTGACCTGTGCAGCGCGATATAGTTTTATTGGTAATTTTTGCATGGTATTGTTATCAATAATTCATTTTATATACTCATTATATTTGCAGTATTCAGCTATGGACACAAGCAGCAGTCAAAAAATGGCACACCTCGCCTTGCAAATTAAACAATGGGGGCAAGGACTGGGCTTTCAGCAGGTAGGAATTACCGACACCGATTTGCCGGAAGCGGAAGCGCACCTACAAAGCTGGCTGGACAATAATTTTCATGGCGAAATGGACTATATGCAGCGCCACGGCAACAAGCGCAGCAGACCCGCCTTATTGCAGCCGGGCACTATCCGTATTATTTCCGTACGCATGGATTACCAGACTGAACCTGCCGTTGCCATGAATCAAGCGTTGGCTGCTCCCACTTCCGCCTATATTTCCCGCTATGCGTTGGGTCGTGATTACCACAAGATGATGCGTAACCGCCTGCAAAAACTGGCTGATAAGATACAGTCTGAGATCGGGGCGTTTGATTATCGGGCGTTTGTCGACAGTGCCCCGGTTCTGGAAAAAGCGTTGGCCGAAAAAGCAGGGCTGGGCTGGATAGGCAAACATTCCAATGTCATTAACCGCAAAGCAGGATCATGGTTTTTTCTGGGGGAAATCTTCACTGACCTGCCGCTGCCGACCGACAACCCGGCCACAGCACATTGCGGCGCATGCAAAGCCTGCCTGGATATCTGTCCCACTCAAGCGATAGTCGCTCCCTATCAGGTTGATGCCAGACGTTGCGTTTCCTACCTGACCATTGAACTGCACGGTTCAATTCCTGAAGACTTAAGATCACTGATCGGCAACCGCATCTACGGCTGCGATGACTGCCAGCTTGTCTGCCCATGGAACCGTTTTGCCAGAATGACCGATGAAAAGGATTTCAGCCCCAGACATCGGTTAAATACTCAGCAATTACTTATTGTGTTCGCCTGGAGTGAACAGGAGTTTTTAGCCAAAACCGAAGGTTCGGCCATACGCCGAATTGGCTATGATCGCTGGTTGAGAAATATTGCCGTAGCCTTAGGCAACGCACCTGCATCACCGCTTATTATCGATGCCTTAAAGGCCAGGCTTAATCATGACTCAGTAATGGTGAGGGAGCATGTGTTATGGGCGTTGGAGCGCCAGAACTAGGCGAACAATTTAATAATGCGGCGGCACTTCATCAACATTTTCGCCGCCACTGCCCTCGGTAGACAGACTTTTAATGCGCTCATTCAGCAACCGGCAAGTGGCTTCCAAGCGATCTATCTGTTGCTGTTGCTGACCAACTATCCTGTTCAACTCTTGCAGCAAATCTTCCTGGTAGGCGGCTTTTATTTCCAATTCGATAATTCGATCTTCATTCATGAGGTGACTTAAATAACTTTTGAGAACTGCTGTTGTTGTTTTTGCGCCAGATACCGGTCAAATACCATGCAGATGTTGCGGATTAATAACCGACCTGCTGATAGTACGGTGATACCTTCCGCTGATAACATCAGCAAACCATCGGCCTGCATGAGCGCTAATGCCTGAATTTCCTGGGAAAAATAATCGTCAAAGTTAATGGCGAATTGCTTTTCGATGGTCGCAAACGTCAGCTCAAAATGGCAAATCAGTTGAGTAATCACGGCGCGGCGCAGTTTATCGTCATCATCCAGATCAACGCCTTTGAATACCGGCAATCGTCCCTGACTGATCAACTGTTCGTACTCGTCCAGTTCTTTGACGTTCTGGATATAAGCATCCCCTACCCTGCCGATGGAGGTGATGCCCAAACCCACCAGATCGCAATCCGAATGCGTGGAATAGCCTTGGAAGTTGCGATACAAATGCCCCTCGCGCTGTGCGATGGCAAGCTCGTCATCGGGTTTGGCGAAGTGGTCCATGCCGATATAGATATATCCGGCTTCGGTAAGCCTTTGCCCTACCATCTGTAGAATAGCCAGTTTGACGTCGGCTGTCGGCATATCGGCATCGTTGATCTGGCGCTGGGTTTTAAACCGTGCCGGCATGTGGGCATAGTTGAAGATCGAAAAGCGATCCGGCGCTACAGCCAGTATTTTGTCCAGGGTTATGGCAAAGGACTCTACAGTTTGCAATGGCAAACCATAGATCAAGTCGATATTGGTTGAGCGAAACCCCTCGGCGCGGGCAGCCTCTAACACGCTGAAAGTCTGTTCTTCGCTTTGCAGGCGATTGACGGCTTTTTGCACGGCCGGATCGAAATCCTGCAAGCCCAAGCTAACCCGGTTAAAGCCCAGTTCACGCAGTTGTTTCATGGTCTGGCCATTGGTTTCCCGGGGGTCGACTTCTATGGAGTATTCGCCGCTATCATCATCCCTTAACAGGAAATGCTCACGGGTTACAGCCATTAAGGTTTTCATCTGCTCAAAGCTTAAAAAAGTCGGCGTGCCCCCGCCCCAATGCAATTGATTGACCACGCGATTGGAGTCAAATAAATCGCCCTGCATGGCAATTTCTTTGCACAGATTGGCCAGATACGGCTCTGCATGCCTGCGGTTTTTGGTGACGATTTTGTTGCAGGCGCAATAAAAACAGACGGTATCGCAAAACGGGATATGAAAATATAGCGATAAAGGCCCGCCTGCAGCATTGGATTTTGCTATATGCTGGCGATATTCCTTGTCACCGAAGCCTTCGTGCAACTCCAATGCAGTCGGATAAGAAGTGTATCGGGG
>JAQTLI010000322.1 GCA_028714995.1 Methylobacter sp.
GAACCCATGAAAATACTTGTCCGTAATTTACCCCGCGAAACCACCGAATCTGAATTAACAGAGCTGTTTAAGGCTTATGGCGCAGTGCAATCCTGCAATTTAGTCATGGACATGGAAACAGGCAAATCCAAAGGCTTCGGATTTGTCGAAATGCCGCGTGTTAATGAAGCGAATGCAGCAATCAGCGGGCTTAATCATAAAGAAATTTCAGGCCTTAAAATCCGGGTAAAAAAAGCGGATTTGAAATAAGAATCAGGCTCTTTTTATTTCCTGATTAATGTCAGGCCGATGCGAATACCTCCCGTTGTTTTGCAATTGCAAAATTGTATAGACGAGGCAAGTAAGTTTGTTATTATCTTAAGCAATCAGCAGAACCCCTTCTGTAAGAGTTTCTTTTGCGTTGTCGAACCAGAACCAGGAGTCAAACATGCTTAGTTTCATTAAATCGAGTCTGAAATATTTTATAGTCGGTATTTTAGCGGTAATTCCGGTTGTAATTGTCATTCAAGTTTTAGTGTTTTTGGAAACGATTCTAAGGGATTTTTTTGTTGATATTTACGGATACTCCAACAACGTCGTTATAACTGTTCTGGCATTCACGGTTTCTTTTATTGCAATTGCTTATACCGGTTATAGGGTTACGGTATCCGAAAAAATGTGGATGCTGCATCAGGTTGAATTATTGATTAACCGGATTCCAATGATCAGGACGATTTATAGAGTCAGCAAAAAACTGGTCAACCTGATCGGCAGTCGGGAAAAAAGTCTGGCTAAAGAAATTATTTTTGTTGAGTATCCCAAGGAAGGCTTATGGGTGCCGGCTTATGTCACCAATAAAATGGGAGAAATGCTGGTTGTTTATGTGCCTACTTCGCCGAATCCAACTTCCGGGTTCACCATTGTTGTCCATCGATCAAAGGTCGTAAAATCGACCATGGATATTGAAGCAGTTACCAGTTTTATTGTCAGTGTCGGCGTTGATGTTGATGCGCAGCAAAAAGGGGAGTTTGAAAAGCTTGGTAACTTGAGTCCTGCTGAAATCCGTAACGCCGAGTAGTGAGACAACACTTTTCTTCTCACCCTTGTATGATAAAAATTATTGAGGTAGATTTGTGCAGCCCATTCGCTGAGCAAGGTCATCATGACGATAACCAGTCCGACAATAATTGCGCCTAGATGATAACGATCAGAGGGAGACTGGTTACGGAATCAAATGCAAAAGGCAGCTTCTCTTCGGGAACCAGTTCCTTCTTGTATAAGAACACAGGGACTTCTCGAACCAAAACCAGTGAACCCAACAAAAGCGCCACTTGTATCGGTGCCAAATGAGCAGACCATAAGGCGCTGACATCAAACGTCGTGCCCGCGACGATAAAGAATATCGGTATCAGAAAGCCATAACCGATCGCGTCCATCTTTTGCCGTAATGGTTTCCCCCTCTTTTCCTTTAATGACAAGTCCAGCCAGCATTGTGCTTTAAGAAAGGATTAATGTGTTCAATCCTATAATTAATTGAGTCATAGGTTTTCTCTGGAACTAATCTGCTGCAACACGAACCGGTTTGTAGACGTTTAGCGACATGGGAATATGGCTCGGAATTACCAAAGCTGAAAATCTGGAGTTCATAATCCTAAAAACCACAGTTGGAAAGTATGGAAGCCGTTCGTGCTGAGCCTGTCGAAGCATGAGCGGCTTCCATACTTTCCAACTGTGGTTTTTAGAATAATCGGCGTAATAAGGTCGCAGTAGCCAGAGTATCCACTTTGCGTGCTAACTGTTTCTATTTGGATAATCGTTGGCGCGTGTTTTAAATACACCGGTAATAGGGAGCATATCTACAATGATTGAAAACACTAATACCGACCCGCTGTATATCCTATTAATCAGCATCCACGGTTTGATTCGAGGTCGCGATCTGGAATTGGGCCGCGACGCGGATACCGGCGGTCAAACCAAATATGTCGTTGAGCTGGCTAAAGCGCTAGCAAAACAGCCGAATGTCGGGCATGTGGATTTGGTAACGCGGCGGATAATCGACAGCGAAATCGACCCCGATTACGCAGAACTCGTCGAACCGCTGGCGGAAAATGCACAAATAGTCCGCATTGAAGCGGGTCCAGAAGGCTATATCCGCAAGGAAGAGCTATGGGACCATCTGGATAGTTTCGCCGATAATTTACTGACTTGGCTGCACCGTCAGCCACGATTGCCGGATATTCTGCACAGCCATTATGCCGACGCCGGTTATGTGGGTGTGCGCCTTGCGCATAGAACGGGTTTGCCGCTGATCCATACTGGTCATTCTCTGGGACGCGATAAATGTCGCAGGCTGCTGGCTATGGGCTTGGCGATGGAGGATATCGAGCTGCGCTATCATATGTCGCGCCGTATCGACGCCGAAGAGGATACGTTGACCCACGCCAATGTGGTGATTACCAGCACTCGTAATGAAATCGAAGATCAATATGAACTTTACGACTGCTACACACCAGACAAGATGACGATCATCCCGCCGGGAACCGATCTCGACATGTTTCATTCGCCCGCTTCCGCTGGTGAAGACATTGTCTTTGCAAAAAACCTGAAGATGTCTCTGCATGAACCATATAAGCCGATGATATTGGCATTATCCCGGCCGGACGAACGGAAAAATATCGTTGGACTGTTAGAAGCGTACGGCGAGTCGCCGCGTTTACAGCAATTAGCCAATCTAGTGATCGCTGCCGGTAATCGTGAAGACATACGAGAGTTGGGCGAAGGTCCTCAAGGCGTTTTGACGGAATTGTTGCTGGTTGCCGATTATTACGATCTCTACGGGCGGGTCGCACTACCGAAACACCACTCGGCTGACGACGTCGCCGATATTTATCGTCTTGCGGCGGCGTCTGGGGGCGTGTTCATCAATCCGGCCTTAACCGAACCGTTCGGCTTGACGCTGCTGGAAGCGGCCGCCAGCGGCCTGCCACTGGTCGCCACCGAAAACGGCGGCCCGGTGGATATCATTGGTAATTGCTGTAACGGCTTGTTGGTTGACCCACTGGATAAGCCGGCGATGGCTGAGGCGTTGTTGACTATCATCGAAAATCCGAAACTTTGGCGGGAGTTTTCTGCAAATGGATTACGAAACGTTGCTCAGTATTATTCCTGGGACGCCCATGCACTTGCCTATTTACGAAAGATTCGGACGCTGTCGCAGCAAGGGGAGCAACTCCCGAAAACTCCGCCGCTCGCAAAAACCGGTCGCTACCGAACTCGCGCCATTTTTTCAGCTATCGATAATACCTTACTGGGCGATAGCGAAGGACTGGAACATCTCGGAAAACTCATTAGCAAAAAAAGAAAATCATTTTTATTCGGCATCGCCACTGGACAGCGACTGGATTCAGCACTGGCGATTTTAAAAAAACACAAGATTCCCATGCCGGATATTTTAATCACCAGTCTCGGCACTGAAATCTATTATGCCCCGCAACTGATCGCCGATATTGCTTGGTCGTACCATATCGATCATTTGTGGACACCTCAGGTACTGCGACGCGTTATCGGCAAGTTGCCCGGCCTGACACCGCAAGCTAAAAATGAACAGAGCCGGTTTAAACTTTCATATCATTACGACTGCAATACCGCACCACCGATGGAAGAAATCCTCACTCTACTACGGCAGCAAGAATTGTCGGCCAATCCGACGCTCTCGTTCGGACAGTTTTTAGACTTTGTCCCGGCCAGAGCCTCCAAAGGACAGGCATTACGCTATATCGCCCAGCAATGGAATATTCCGCTAGAGCGTATCCTGGCTACGGGTGGTTCCGGAGGGGACGAAGATATGTTGCGCGGTAACACCCTCGGCGTCGTGGTCGCCAACCGTCATTGCGAGGAATTGTCTATTCTGGGCGACACTGAACACGTCCATTTCGCCGAGGGTTCGCATGCCTGGGGCATATTGGAGGCCATCGAGCATTACGACTTTTTCAATCGCTAACAAAGAACATAACCCATGATTAAGCGCATTCTGATTTGTACCGATCTCGACCGCACCCTGCTGCCGAATGGCAGACAACCCGAATCGCCCGATGCGCGGGCGACTTTTAGTCGACTGGTTTCGCGTCCGGAGGTGACCCTGGCTTATGTCAGCGGTCGGCACCGCGAGTTGGTTGAAAACGCTATCCACGACTACCGCTTACCGTTACCCGATTGGGTCATCGGCGATGTCGGCACGACGATTTTCCAAGTGGGTGATCAAGAATGGCGGCATTGGCCTGAATGGGAACAAACTATAGC
>JAQTLI010000323.1 GCA_028714995.1 Methylobacter sp.
TAACACCGCTTCAATAAATTGCCGGTTATTGGTTGCTGTCACACCGCAATCGCCGGCTTTGCCCGGCAAAAGATCCTTTATACGTTCCCATTGGTCATCACGCAGAACCATACGCTTCATTATTATTATTTAAATCCAAATGCCCGCTAAAATACACTAGTGGAGCAGAGAATTAAATATGATTGCGAACACTCCCTAGTTGAGCATATTCCAGATGACAAACAGACACGACTTGAAGAACAGAGAATAGCTAAATGAAGCCTGTCTTTTGGTCACCAAGAACTAAGGTCAGATTCTTCAATGAAGAAAATACATCTAATAATGCTTGGTCACCAAACACAAATTTGGCAAACATACGGCGGGGGAAGTGAAGCAGAATGGTGCGCCCGAGGGGATTCGAACCTCTGACCACAGCCTTCGGAGGGCTGTACTCTATCCAGCTGAGCTACGGGCGCGTGGGGCGTATTCTAACCGATCAGCGGTGCAATTACGACAACATTGTTTTCAAGTGCGCCAAACTCGCCTTGCCGCGTTCTTTTATGACTTCCGGAGCCAGCTGCTTTTTGTTGACCCATTCCAGGTCATCGGCGGGCAATTCATTTAAAAACCGGCTGGGTTCGCATTCCGCTATTTCGCCGTAACGTTTGCGATGCGTGCAATAACTAAACGTTAAAGTGCGCTGGGCGCGGGTGATGCCAACGTAGGCCAGGCGGCGTTCTTCTTCTATGTTGTCGGTTTCGATGCTGTTTTGATGGGGCAGGATGTTTTCCTCTATGCCGATTAAAAAAACATGTGGAAATTCCAGTCCCTTGGCTGCGTGCAAGGTCATCAGGCTGACCTGGTCGTTGGCTTCGTTTTCCTGACTACGCTCCAGTATATCCATCAGCATAATTTTTGAGACGATTTCAGCCAATGGTTTTTGACCATCTGTTTCCTTTTCGGCAATGCGTTTTAGCCATTCAACAAGTTCGTAGACATTCTTCATTTTGCGGTCGGCTGATTCCTTGGTTTTGCTGTTTTCCTTTAGCCATTGCTCGTAACCGATTTGGTCGATGAACTGTTCGATAACCGCAAAGGTATCGCCCCGCTCGATACGGTCTGTGGTATCGATGACCCAGTCTCGGAACTTTCCCAGGCGGTGCATGGCTTTTTCGGACAGCCTTTGGCTCAGGCCGAACTCAGTGCTGGCCGCGAACAGGCTGATATGCCGCTCATTGGCATAATCGCCGAGCTTTTCCAGTGTGGTCGGGCCGATTTCCCGTTTGGGGGTATTGATGACACGCAAAAATGCGGCATCATCATCCTGATTAACAAACAAGCGCAGGTAACCGAGGATGTCCTTGATTTCCGAATAGGCAAAAAACGAAGTGCTGCCGCTGATGAAATATGGGATGTTGTTTTCCCTTAGGCCCTTCTCGAACAACCGGGACTGATGATTGCTACGGTATAAAATCGCATAGTCCTGATAATTGCTGCCGGTCTTGAATTTGTGATGAATGATTTCAGATACGATCTGCTGGGCTTCAATCAGCTCGTCCTTATGGCTTAAAACCCGCAGCGGATCACCGTAACCCAGCTCGCTCCACAGGCGTTTTTCAAAGGCATGGGGATTATTTGCTATGAGCTGGTTGGCGACCTTGAGGATGCGTCCGGTGGAGCGGTAATTCTGCTCCAGCTTGATGACTTGCAGGCGGGCGTAGTCTTTTTGCAATTGCGCCAGATTTTCCGGCTGTGCACCACGCCAGGCATAAATGGACTGATCATCGTCGCCGACCACGGTAAACCGTCCCAGATTACCGGCGATTAACCGTACCAGCTGGTATTGGGTGATATTGGTATCCTGGTATTCATCGACCAGCAAATAACGGATCTTGTTTTGCCACTTTTCCAGAATGGCCGGATGTTGCTGGAACAGCAATACCGGCAGCAGGATCAGGTCGTCAAAATCGACCGCATTGTAGGCTTTTAGGCTGCGGGTATAGTCGATGTACAAATTGGCCGCCGGGTATTCGTTGGCTGCTGCTATCGTTATGGATTGCTCCGGCGTGACAAAGGCGTTTTTCCATTGCCCGATTTGCCGGGCATAAATATCGATGTTGTCAATATCGCAATCCTTTGCGCCGTGGCTGATTAAGTTGCGCAGAAGCGTTTGCTTATCCTGCTCGTCAAACAGGGTGAGGCCTGCTTTATAGCCCAGCGTCTTGGATTCCGCGCGCAATATATCCAGTCCTAACGAATGGAAGGTTGATACCCGCAGCCCGCGACTTTGCTTGTCATCCAGTAGTTTTGACACCCGGCTTTTCATTTCCCGCGCGGCTTTATTGGTAAAGGTCACTGCCGCAATGTGCCGCGCAGGCAGGCCTTGCTTGACCAGATAAGCAATTTTTTCGGTAATCACCCGGGTCTTGCCGCTGCCGGCTCCGGCAAGCACCAATAGGGGATGATCAATCGCTTTAACAGCGGCTTGTTGTTGGGGGTTTAGTTTGGACATCAATACGTTAAAAATGAAAAGTTATGCCGGATAGTGCAGTGTATTAGACGCTGCGATCCAGCTTGCGATAACTAATTGCTTCGCTTAAATGAGCGGTTTCTATATTTTCCGATTGGGCAAGGTCGGCAATGGTTCGCGCCAATTTCAAGATGCGATGATAAGCCCGATGTGACAAGCCGAATTTGTCCATGGCCTGCTCCAGAATCTGGTGGCTTTGTTCAGATAACAAACAGAGCTGCTTAACTTCTTTTGCCGTCAGCGCCGAATTGGCTTTGCCGCTACGCGCTACGGCCAGGTTGCGGGCAGCAATCACACGCGCCCTGATTTTTTCGCTGCTTTCTTCGCCATTCGGCGAGCCTTTGCGTAGCACTTCATGGGAGACTCTGGGCACTTCCAGATGCATGTCGATACGATCCAATAGCGGGCCGGACACTCTTGCCCGATAACGCATCACCTGCTCTGAGGTGCAATGACAGCGACCCGAGACATCGCCCAGATAACCGCAAGGGCAAGGGTTCATGGCCGCAATCAGCTGGAAGCGCGCTGGGAAATCGACTTGTCGGGCTGCGCGGGAAATGGTGATGTGACCGGTCTCTAGTGGCTCCCTTAACACTTCCAGAACTTTACGGTCGAATTCCGGTAACTCATCGAGAAACAAGGTGCCGTTATGCGCCAGCGATATTTCACCGGGCCTGGGATTGCTGCCGCCACCGACCAAGGCTGCCGCTGAGGCAGTATGATGTGGCGCGCGATACGGCGGCTTGAGCCAGTTTACGACGTCCAGGCCCTGATCGCTGATCGATGCGATGGCTGCAGTTTCCTGCGCCTGTTGCTCGGTTAACAGCGGCAAGATGGTCGGCAAGCGCGATGCTATCATCGATTTGCCGGTGCCGGGCGGGCCTAACATTAGTAAATTATGCGCACCTGCCGCCGCAATTTCAAAGGCTCTTTTAATGTGATATTGCCCGTGGACGTCGGCAAAGTCTATGTCCGCTGTTTGTATGGGTTGTTCTTCCTGCTGAAACTCCGTCTGTATCAGGTTCTGTCCGCTAAGGTGGGCGCAGACTTCCAGCAAATGCATGGCCGGGATGATTTCAATATCCTTAACCAGCGCCGCTTCGGCGGTATTTTCCTTGGGCAGTATCAGTTTTCGGTGATTGTTTCTGGCTTGTATGGCGATGGGTAAAACGCCATTAATAGGCCGCAATTCTCCACCTAAGGACAGCTCGCCAACACATTCGTATTGATCAAGATTAACGGTGGGAATCTGGCCGGATGCAGCTAGGATCCCCAACGCAATAGCCAGGTCAAAACGGCCTCCTTCTTTGGGTAAATCGGCAGGAGCCAGATTGACTGTGATACGCTGTGCGGGAAATTCAAAACGGGAATTTAATATGGCTCCCCGGACGCGATCCTTGCTTTCTTTAACAGCCGTTTCCGGCAAGCCGACAATATTAAGTGCAGGCAGGCCATTGGCAACGTGAACCTCAACGGTCACTAAGGGCGCTTCTATGCCGGAGCGCCCACGACTGTAAACAATAGCTAAGGCCATCGTTTTATCCGGAAATTTAAGCGGCTTTACAGTTCTTCTTTGTTAAGCAATTGCTGTTCCATTTCGGCGACGCGTTTTTCCAGGTCTTCGAGTTTTGAGCGGGTTTTTGCCAAAACCAGCTTTTGCACTTCAAACTCTTCGCGGGTCACCAGATCCAGCTTGCTTAGCGCTCCCTGCAAAATGGCATGGAAACTTTTTTCCAGTTCTTCTTTCAGGCTGCTTAA
>JAQTLI010000324.1 GCA_028714995.1 Methylobacter sp.
CTACGGCTTAACACCGTAACCACATGGCCTTGATCGATCAGGCTTTTAACCAAGGCATTGCCAATAAAGCCGGTGCCGCCAGTAATTAGTATGTTCATAATCGCGTCCTCATAATCATTAATATTGATTTGGAAAACTATTATCAATGCCTAAACAGCATTAAGCCGATAGTGACAGTAAAATGGGAGATAGATCAATTAAAATTGCGTTGATTTACAAATTAATGCTTTTGACTTACACAAGTGGACCGTATTCCGTTGCACTTTATATGGGCGACTCATTACTCGCTAGATTAGCAGCTTTGCCTATAAATCATTACGACCAATACGGCCTATTCGTATTAATATTAACTTTGTACTATATATTGAGTTGAATTATTAGAAATAATCCATATATAGTATTTTTAAGGGAAAATTGAGATTACTATGAATGATGCCGATAAGCTAAAGATTTATACCGCTATGGCGGAAACAACCCGAAAATGGGTGTCCGTCATGGATACGAAAGCAGGGTTCATTTCTGCTCTTAACGCCGGACTATTGGGTTTTGTATGGACAGGCGCAAAACTGATTGATGGAAGTTGCTGGTCAAAAGGTTTAGCAATAACCGCGACTGCATTTTCCATTGCGTCACTTTGGGTGGCGTTACGGATTGTCCTGCCCCGCGCATCCTTGAAGCATGTTTTTGGTCGGCACACTGAGTATGTTGAAGATTTTAAGCCCATAAGTTTCTATGGTTTCGTCGCTGACCATTATCCGAAAGGGGAGGATGGCCGGTTTATCGATGATGTTAAAAAACTTGATGAAGTAGCTCTGATAGATGAGGCACTGGAGCAGCACTTTACAACGTCTCATGTTGTTCAAGCTAAATCAAAGTGTGTGGCAATAGCAGGGTTATTTCTGAAAACAGCCCTTCTGTTGACCGGTGCTGCCCTATTTTCAAAGGTACTGCTCTAATGGAAACAAAAACAACGACGACTTACGATGTCGCAACCAGCGATGCCAGACTTAAAGAAATCCTTGATAGCTCGGAAACATTCGATGAGGTCGATACGATTCCGTCGCGCGATAGATTGACCTATTCCAATGGCTTCTATGTGAATTGCACGGCAGTTTTTATTGATATTCGGGAGAGCTCAAAACTTCCAGAAAAACATACGCGACCGGTGCTAGGAAAGATATACCGCGCTTATCTATCCGAGTGTGTGGCAATTATGAATAGTGACCCGAATTGTCGGGAAGTCGTGATAAATGGTGACTGCGTCAGCGGAATCATGAACACCCCTTATAAACTGGACATTGATACGGCCTTCGGCACTACGGCGAAATTGAACTCGCTGGTCAACATCCTGAACTGGCGGCTGGAACAGAAGGGATATATACCAATCCGCTGCGGCATTGGCATCGCTTATGGCCGCGGCCTGATGATGAAGGCAGGCTATAAGGGGTCTGGGCTTAACGACGTTATCTGGATGGGCGATGTCGTGAATGAATCATCAAATCTTTGCCATCAAGGTCATAAAGGGATTCGAAAAGCTATTCAGGTATCTACTGATGTTTATGGGAATCTGAACGATCACAACAAAGGCCTGCTGTCACCGGTTTATGGTGGCCTCGGTTTGCAGCCTAGCCAGTATGAAGGGGACATTATCAACATGGCTATGGATAATTGGCTGACCGAAAAGAAAGCATCCAGTCGCGCACTTGCTTCAGGCCTGCTTGGGCAAGGACTACGACCTTGGGTTTGAATTTCCGTAGATCGGGTTACGCTACTGCTAACCCGACCTACATTTTTATTCCGAGTATTTTTCATCGTCTTGTAACACAATCGCTAAGCATCAAGCCACAGCAAGCCTGTAATAGAGTTCGGCATTATCGGTCAATTTGGCAACCACTTTTGCATCGAGATGGTTGCAATGCGCGACTGTAAATCGTTGAGAATATATTCAAGGATCATGGTGCGGTGATAAGGCCTGTGTTGCGCTGGGGCCTGGAAAATATCGGCAACGGCAATGATGCGGCATCCCAGATCCAGTTCTGTGTTGTCGTTTTTGAAAGGATAACCGTCGCCGTTCAGGGTCTCATGGTGGAATCCGGCCTATACCGGAATCTTTGAGTCATCAAATACGTGCTGCAGGATACGAAAAATGTTCTTTGCAGTATTTAAACTGACGGCATTATTATTCATGTCGGCCTTCTCCTCGTTTCGTTGTTAATAACCTGGAGCATTATGACACCGCAGGAGTGCTGAGGCGTCCATGTCCTCATTCTATTGAGCTTGTTTGGACATGACCAGCGAATTTTTTGCAAATCTGTCTGAATCTGTATGAGCGCAATTCAACATTGCTGTATAAGTAAATTCATAAAAGTTAATGACATCAGAATGAGACAATAAAATCACGCAAACAGGACTTAATCATGGTCATAGCGGCAAACAACACACCCAGCGGAGATACTCCGGCCATTACTACAAAAGAACTGCATACTGTCATCCAGGCTGCGGAAAAACAACGTATTCTTGAGCAGAGCAACGGCACGGCAGCATGGCGTTTATGGGGGCCGTATCTGAGCGAGCGGCAATGGGGGACGGTGCGTGAAGACTACAGCGCAGACGGCGAGGCTTGGAATTATTTTACTCATGATCAAGCCCGCAGCCGAGCTTATCGCTGGGGTGAAGATGGCATTGCGGGTCTTTGCGATGAACAACAGCGCCTCTGTCTAGGTTTGGCGTTATGGAATGAACAGGATTCCATTCTTAAAGAGCGCCTGTTCGGCTTGACTAATGGCGAAGGCAATCACGGCGAGGATGTCAAGGAGCTCTATTACCATCTGGACGCCACCCCCAGCCATTCGTATCTGAAAATGCTTTATAAGTATCCGCAACAGGCTTTTCCCTACCACGCGCTGGTTGAAGAAAACAGCAAGCGCGGCAAGGACATGCTGGAGTTTGAATTGTTGGATACCGGCGTGTTTAATGACAACCGCTATTTCGATGTGTTCGTGGAATACGGCAAAGCCGATGTCGATGACATGCTCATGCTGATCAGTGTGTACAACCGTGGGGCGGAAGATGCCCCGCTGCATATCCTGCCGCAGCTTTGGTTCCGTAATACCTGGAGCTGGGGGCACGATGCGTCCCGCCCGACACTGTCCGCCGCCGATGACCTTGAGGGAAACCCGGATGACAGGGCAACGAAAAGTATAGCTATACAACACCAAACGCTCGGCGACTATTATTGCTATTTCGAGGGTAATCCCGAATTGTTGTTCTGCGATAACGACACCAATGAGCCGCGCTTGTATGGGAGCCAGGGCAACGGTTTTTACAAGGATGCCTTTCATGACTTTATCATTCACGACAATTGTCATGCCATCAATCCACAACAAATCGGCACTAAAGCTGCCGGACATTTCAAGTTTTTGGTGCCGGCTCACGGCAAGATTGAAGTGCGTCTGCGCCTGAGCAAAGTCCAGCAGCGACAGCCGTTTAATGATTTCGATACACTTTTTACTGCACGCCGTGCTGAAGCGGATGCGTTTTATACAGAATTGCAATCAAGTTTAGCTGATACCGATGCGAGAATGATTCAACGCCAGGCTTTCGCTGGCATGATCTGGAACAAACAGTTTTATTACTATGACATCCCGGAATGGCTGAACGGCGATCCCGGCAAGCCACCGCCGCCAGTTGAACGCCGCCATAGCCGCAACAGCGAGTGGCTGCATCTGAATAATGCCGACGTTATTTCTATGCCGGATAAATGGGAATACCCCTGGTATGCCTCTTGGGATCTGGCTTTCCATTGCGTCACGTTGGCGGTGATCGATCCGGCCTTTGCCAAAAACCAGCTGGTGCTGATCACGCAGGTCTGGTATATGCACCCCAACGGGCAAATGCCCGCTTATGAATGGGCGTTGGGCGATGTTAACCCGCCGGTGCATGCCTGGGCCGCTTGGGAAGTATTCAAAACAGAACGGGAAGCTACCGGCGGTACCGGTGATCTCGATTTTTTGGAACGGATCCTGCACAAGTTGCTGCTCAACTTTACCTGGTGGGTCAACCGTAAGGACGCCGACGACAACAATGTTTTTCAAGGCGGATTTTTGGGGCTGGATAATATCGGCGTGTTCGATCGTAATGCACCGCTGCTCCCCGGCGGAGGCTGTCTCAATCAGGCAGACGGCACCAGCTGGATGGCGATGTATTGCCTTAACTTGATGCGCATTGCACTGGAACTGGCGCTGCATA
>JAQTLI010000325.1 GCA_028714995.1 Methylobacter sp.
ATCATTCAGTTTATGTCCACCGCCAAGCGAGTTAGTCAAGTTACCGGTATCCGCAAAATTAGTGCGATCTACGTCGGCAATTTGGCTGGCAAATCGCATAGAAGTTGGTGCTCCGTTAGATTGAGTGGCACCGTTCTGGGTATTATTAACCGTGCGGTAAGAACCTGATGCTCCCAAGTGGATCAACTCGGTCTTGCTGTGAAGATATGGAGTGCCTGTAACGCGAGCTGTACCACCGAAGCTGGGATTCCCGCTTTGGCCGTTGCGATTAGCATTGCCATTGTTATTTACAGATGTATTAGCATTATAGTTGCCGCCACCGATGGGTTCGACCTGGAGGGCAGCACGCGCAGTCCACCGTTCGCCAAAGGATTGAGCGCTAAGACCCAATAGATAGGGGTTCGCAAATTCCACAAAGGCATTATTAGCTAATGAACGTTCGTTAAAGGTTAAAAAGCGGTTGCTGGTCGCCGATTCTAAACTGAACGGTTCTTTGAATTGACCAACCGTAAAGCTAACCGGCTTGAGAGCGGTATATTCAACCCAGGCGTCCGTGATGCCGG
Source organism: Methylobacter sp. (assembly GCA_028714995.1). Lineage (GTDB taxonomy): Bacteria > Pseudomonadota > Gammaproteobacteria > Methylococcales > Methylomonadaceae > Methylobacter_A. Next base: position 564 of record JAQTLI010000325.1, read on the forward strand.
CTGCGGTGGTTCCGCTGCCGCGAACGAAATCGTATTCAAACTTGAAGTCGAAATCTTTATATAGGGTACCTTCGGTATGGAGACGACCACGACGGACACCGAGTCCATCATTCAGTTGTTGAGGGTTTTGCCTGTTCCCTTCTGTACTTGAGACCTGACCATCAACTTGCAAACGTCCGCCGACGGCCATTTTAAAGTTGCCGTCCTTGGTTTTAATTTCCAGACCTTTTTCGCCAAGTTCCGTTTTAACAAGTGATTGTTCTTCGACGTGTTCCTGTAACGCTTTAATTTCGTTATTCTTTAGTGCCAGATCTTCACGAATGGCTTTGATTTCTGTTTTGTCTAATTTCTCTTCTTTACTCACTGCTTTCTCAGGAGCACTTTCGACTTTTTCAAAATTGCCCATCAATTGTCTATGCGGACCGGGTTCTGCATAAATCTGCTTGGTTTTGGTATCAACATAAAGATCCATGGCAAAGGCACCAGATGATGCACCCGCACCTAAAACGGTAGCGACTGCCAATGTAAGTTTAGATATTGTCATATTTTGCTCTTGGTTGGTTTGTTATTATCAAAAAATTTGAGCAAGAATAGAAAAAACAAATGACAGCTTAATGACAGGTTTATTACAGTTTGATGACAAAGCAACAAATTAATGCTTAAGTTGCGGTTTTACAAAAATTTACATGGCTTTTTAAGGCTTTTTTGGAATTTCCAGAGAATAACCAATACCTTGCTTATTCTCTTTTTAGCAACATCAGCCTTGGTATAGTAGTTTGCAAGGTTATTGAAAGGTTGCGATGTTAAACTTGATCGTTAGAGTCAGTGGATAAGTAAAAAGTGAATTAATAAGCCACCATATTTCAATATCGAATCGATATTGAATAGATTATTATTAACGGTTTGTACTGGAATTTCACATCCGCTAACGAAGGCTTAACCCTAAGCGATTGAATTGGATAATGCTTGCCAAACAATGACCTTAACGTACAATTGCTTTCTCTTGAAAGCAGCTAACTATAATAAAGTAAAGGGACACTAAAACATGGGGATTCTCAGCATATTGCTCTGGACTCCGGCTGTTGGGGTTTTGCTTTTGGTTGTAACGCCCGGCCAGCAAACCCACATAATTCGCTGTATAGCTAACCTGTTTACCACTGCTGCATTTTTGCTGGCTTGTAGTCTGGTCAGCTTTTATGACCAACACGACGCCGGCATGCAGTTTCGCGAGCATTTCCCGCTTAATGCCAAATTAGGCAGTGCTTACGCCTTGGGCATAGACGGCTTGTCACTACCAATGCTGGTTTTGGCGACTTTACTCACGTCAATCGCTCTGATGGCTTCGTTCTCTATTTCAAGCCGGATTAAAGGCTACCATATCAGCTTACTGTTGCTTGAATTCGGGATACTGGGCGTATTTCTGGCTCAGGACTGGGCTCTCTTTTATATCTTCTGGGAAGTCACTTTAATCCCGCTGTTTTTTCTGATTGACCGCTGGGGCGGCAAACGACGCCATGCGGCGAGCCTTAACTTCGTACTCTATACCATGGGCGGTTCGATTTTCATGTTGATCAGCCTGATTGCGGTTTATGAGTATGTACCCGAGCATGTTTCGCTAATGAGCGCGATGAGCCAGGTATCAGAAAACATGCCAAAAGATCAGCAGGTTTTGGCTTTGCTGGGCTTCTTAATCGGGTTCGGCGTCAAAATGCCGATTTTTCCCCTACACGGCTGGCTGCCGCTGGCTCACGTTGAAGCACCCAGCCCGGTCAGCATTTTGCTGTCCGGCATTTTGCTGAAAATGGGCGCTTACGGCTTGCTCAGAGTCGTCGTCATGCTGCCGGAAGCCGCACATACGCTACAGCCGCTGCTGGTTTTCCTGGCGTTGTTCAGCATGCTTTATGGCGGTTTGCTGGCCTGGCGACAAAGCGATCTTAAAGCCATGGTCGCCTATTCCTCAATCAGCCATATGGGCATTGTTCTATTGGGCATTGCTACCTTGAATGAAGCGGGGATTACCGGAGCAGTCATACAAATGGTTGCCCACGGACTGATTGCTGGAGCCTTATTTTTGCTGGTTGGCCTGCTGTACGAACGCACCCATACCCGCAACATTCAGGATTACAGCTCACTGGTTCAGGTGATGCCGCGTTTTGCATTATTCACCACATTAACGTTATTGGCGGCAATGGGCTTGCCGGGTTCGGTTGGCTTTATTGCCGAATTACACGCAATTATCGGCGGCTTTCAGCAATGGGGCGGCTTGATGATATTTTTCAGCGCGAGCATGCTCATCAGCGCCGCCTATGCCATGCGCACTATCGGCCTGTTATTCACCGGCCCGGTAAAACCGCAGATGCAGCATATTGAGGATTTGAGAACTTCTGAATTATTGGCCGCCGGAATACTGGTTGCAGGCATAGTGTTGTTCGGTGTATTGCCCGCGCCTTTGATTGATTTGTCCGCAGCAACCGTCACTCAAATGAACAGCCTGATCGGTCAACGGCTTTTATAGGATTAGCGATGCAAGAGTCTCCTTTCTTTAAAACCCCTGCGTTACGCGAACAAATCACCGCTGCACTAAACCATTTGGATCATGTGCTACCCGGGCAGGCGCCGATTCATGATTTTGTGCACCACAATACCTTGCATGGGTTTCAGCATCTTCCGTTTGAAGAGGCTCTGGCTGAGTTCGAGGCATTAACGGGCACTTGCGGTTATCTCCCCGAGGCGCAAAACCGCAAGTTTTACAGCCAGGGACGTATTGATGACCGCGACCTATCGGCGGCATTTGCACATGAGCCGAAATTACTGGCAGAGCAAATTGTTTGTACCGTCAAAGATAAAACGATTACACGGCAAGACCTCTATCGCATTGCGATGTTATTTGATCTGCAAGCGGTTAGCATGAGCCAGTTGAATTGGCAGATAGAAGAACTGGATGCTTTAGGCACTGTGCAAGCCGATGTGCCTGAGCCGGTTCGAAGCCGGTTGCTTGCAGAGAGTGGCAGCATCAGGCAGCTATGGACAAGTATTTTAAATAAACTGGGATTGGAGCGAGCGGCGCTGCACCCTGAAACCATGCTTGACCTGTCGCAGGATCAAGCCGAAGACTGGCTGGCACAGGTCGATAAGGGCAATTCAGGTAACAGTGGCGCACCTGTGCATCAGCAAACGCTGCAACAGGCGAAGACCGCCCTGGATGAACTGCTGTCCGAACTGGGCGATAGCATTACCTTGCGCGGCTTTATCATGGCATTGAGCGAAACAGACATCCTCGATTCCGTCCGTCCGCAATTAACACGTCTGTGCGCTTCCGGCATGGATGAAGGCATGTCAGCGTGGCAACTGCCTGGACGCAGCCGGTTGGGCCTTTATGCCGCCTGGCGGGCAATAGCCCCCTATGATGCAAACCCCTTTTTGCACGAATTGCCCGACTGGCAACAAATCATGGCTGAACTGCCTGAGGATGCTGTAGATGCCATCATCCTGCAACTGACTCACCTGGAAATACCTCAAGCCAAATGGGAAGGCTACCTGCGCCGGCTGGCGCTTGAAATACCCGGCTGGTCTGGGCTGATCAACTGGCGGCAGCATCACCCTGAATACCATACCGAAAACGATGCCGCGCCGAAACTTGCCGATTATCTGGCCATTCGCCTGACTCTGGACA
>JAQTLI010000326.1 GCA_028714995.1 Methylobacter sp.
GGCGGCCAGACCCTTTTTTATGTCGCGCTCCATGGCGTTGGCGGAGATAGCAATCACCGGAATATCAGCGGTGACAGGATCATTTTGCAAATGGCGCAAAGCCTCGAAACCATTCATGCCGGGCAGGTTGATATCTAGCAAAATAAGATCAGGATGATGCGTTCTTGCGATTTCCAGTCCCAGTTCAGCGGTACGGGCATCAAGCATCTTCAGGCCAGTATGTGTGGAGATGATTCTCTGTACCAAACGCAGATTGGCAGGATTATCTTCAATATAAAGCAGAGTACGCTCTGCGACGTAATTATTCTGGGTGATTTCAGTCCCTGCGGAAACTGATGGGACGTAAACCCCCGCTTCACCGACAGACAGTTCGATCCAGAAAGTGCTGCCTTCACCGACAACGCTTTCCACGCCTATCGTGCCAGCCATTGCTTCAACCAGGCGTTTGGACAGCGCCAGCCCGATCCCGGTACCTTCTATGCCATCATAGGCCGATTCCATTCGCTCGAAAGGTTTAAAAAGGCGCGGCAGGGCATCGACCGGGATGCCGCGCCCGCTGTCACTCACCATAATTCTGACTCTGCCCTCTCGTCCAGGTCGACAGGCAATCTGGACGCTACCCGCCTTGCGGTTGTATTTGATAGCATTGGATAGCAGATTCAGCAGTACCTGCCGCAAACGCAGACGGTCGGCCTGAACTGTGCTGGCTCTATCTATATCTAGCGTCAGTTTGATTTGATGCTCGGTAAACAAAGGCTGTAGCAATGCCATACATTCCTCGACCAACGGTAGTATTTCCACAGGCTCCAACGAAAGATGAATTCGGCCGCTCTCGATGCGCGCCAGATCCAGTACCTCATTAATCAGTTCCAAAAGGTGCTGTCCGGCATGCCGAATCTCTTGTACATTATCGATCTGATCGGCCGTAAGCGGGGAATCCTGATCAGTCTCAAGCAATTGCGAAAAACCCATAATGGCATTCATCGGTGTTCGTAGTTCATGACTCATACGCGAAAGAAATTCAGACTTGGCATTGTTGGCTCGCTCAGCTTCTTCCTTGGCAATCAACAACAGCTCGGTACGCTGTTCCACACGCTTCTCAAGCTCTTCGTTAAGCAGTTTAAGCGCCCGCTCCGCCTGCTGGAGCGCGGTCACGTCCTGCACTGTACCTGCCGACCTGATCGGCTGACCATCAGCGTCGAAGTCTGATGCGCAACGCTCTTGAACCCACTTGATACGTCCGTCACTCATGAGTAATCGGTGAGTGATTTCGTAAGGCATCCGATTCTCCAATGAGTCATGGTAGGCCTGATTCACACTATCGCGATCGTCGGGGTGAATAGCGTTAATAAAGGCTTCGTAAGTTGCATTAAACTGACTCTTGTCGATCTCAAACAGACGGAAGGTTTCATCCGTCCAGAACAATTCACCGGTCAGTAGATTCAGCTCCCAACTACCCACCTTGGCGATGCGCTGGGCATCATTGAGTCGCTCTGCACTGGTTTGCAAGGCCAGTTCCATACTTCTGCGTGCAGTAACATCCAGGCCGATAGAAATTAACCCCGTGATATTACCCTGCACATCGCGCATAGTCTGATCGTACCATTCGATCTCTCGCTCTTCGCCGCTACGGATAACAATGGGATTAATGCTGCCTCTCGTTGGTACATCATCGTGCACGGCATTCTGAAACAGTGCGCGCATCGAGTTTTGATCCCGTTCAGGCAGAAAGGTAGCAAACCAATCCTTGCCTTTGATCTCGTCGAGCCGGTAACCGGAAAGCTGCTCGAAATAAGGATTGGCGTGCTGAATAATTCCCTGGGTGTCAAGCAGCAGAATGATCACTGGCGCAGTATTAATCAGGCTTGCAGCGAAATCGCGCTCGCGTTGCAGCGCCTTCTGCGCTTCATATTCCTGTTTCAAGGCAAGCGTGAGATCGCTGGTACGCTGCTCGACCCGTCGTTCAAGACCCGCATAGGAGGATTGCAAATGATCAGCCATGTCGTTGAAAGAAACAGCGAGTTGGCTTAGTTCGTCCCGCCCTTCAACAGACACACGTTGATCGAGCTTACCGCTAGCAAAATCCTGCGCGCTGTGGCTGAGGCTTTTCAATGGGGTAACGATACGCCGACCGAGCAGAAAGGCGCCTGACATGGCGACGACAAGTGCCAAACTGAGGATTATCAGAGCGTAGCTACGCATACGGTATACCGGAGCAAGCACTTCCTCTGCATCCATTTTGACTACCATACCCCAGTTCATGCGGGGCAGATAACGCCACGCCGCCACCACGGGTTGGCCTCTGTAATCAATGGAAAGACCGTTGCCACGCTCTCCATTCAAGGCGCGCCTAATAAGAGGGACTCTGTTTGGAGTATCTAGCGAAATTTTTCGCTTCAGCGCCGCATCAGGCTCGGCGTTAAGCGGAGCCATCACCAGCGCAGTGTGCTCGTCCTCGCGACTCGCCACCACGGTTTCGCCGCTATTCCCCATCCCTACATTATCTGTCAGCACCTGAAACACACGGGCGCTGTCGATCTGTAACCCCAGCACGCCTTCAATCTTGCCCTCGCTCATGACAGGCATGGTGATAAAAGCCGCGATTGCATTGTTAGACGGCGCATAAAACTCAAACTCCGAGATGCCGTTTTCCAGAGTGTTCAGGGTATTGCGGATGGTCTTAGCCAAGCCGCTGGTGCGATAGGGGCCGGTAAACAGATTGGTCCCGAAGTCAGTCTCATGGGCCTGGGAGTACACCATCGTGCCCTGCGGGGAAATCAGGAACAGGTCGTAATAGTTGCCGACCTCAACGAAACGTTTGAAGAACGCGCGGTAGCGGGCATCAAGCTGGCGATAGGCCTCAGATTTTGCCCCGCCTTGAGCCAACACCCGGGTAAATTCGCGCATGGCCTGAGGTGTCGTATTTTCCTGCACAATGACATTGACATCGTCGATGAGCGATCTCAGGTAGTAGTCAATCTGATCTGCTTTCTTGTCGGCGATGACCGAAATCTGCTGGGCCACTGCTTTCTGAAATTCAGTTTCGAAATTGCGCAACAGGCTATAACCAATCAGTAGAATCGGCAGCAGCGAGACTAACACGAACCAAGCTGCGAAACGTTGCGTGAGAGAGACAAAACTCATGGATTCACTCCCTCGGCGGATTGCAGCAGCTGAACCCATTCATCGCGGAAGCGATAGCTGGGAAAGGGTACCGGCTCCAACGGCCGCCCGGCATCCCAAACGATGTCGAACTGACCGTCGTGCCGGGCTTTGCCGACGCGGGGTGTTTTCCATAAATGATGGTTAGCCGGATCGATCGCGACCAGCCCTTCGGGTGCGAGCAGCGTCTGGCGCAAGATGGTGCGCTGAACCCGAGCAGGCTCTGCTGAACCAGCTTCTCGTACTGCTTGAACCCACAACTGCAGGCCTATGTAAGAGGATTCCATCGGGTCGTCTATTACGGCTTGCTGGCCAAAACGACTGCGGAATCGTTGGATGAATGCCTGATTTTGTGGAGACGAAATGCTCTGAAAATAATTCCAGGCGGCATAGTGCCCTGCCATCATGGAGCCATCCTTGGTAGCCAACTCCACTTCGGCAATGCTAAACGACATCACCGGAATTTTGTCCGGAGTGACGCCACTTTTTTCCAGTGCCCGGAAAAAAGCGATATTGCTATCACCGTTTAAAGTGTTCAATACCACATCCGGCTGTTGTTTGACGATGTTGGCCACCAGTTCATCCATGGCCTGATCCCCCAACGGCCGGTAGCGCTCCCCGGCCAGCACGGCGCCTTGCGCATTCAGCAGATCCTTGATGATGATGTTGGCCATACGCGGGAACACATAATCCGACCCTACCAGATAAACACGCTTGCCCAGTTGCGCCAGCGCCCAGTTTACGGCCGGAATGATCTGCTGGTTGGGTGCGGCTCCCGTATAAATGATGTTAGGGGACTGTTCCATGCCTTCGTACTGCAAGGGATAAAACAGCAGATGCTGGTGCTTTTCGACCACTGTCTTCACTGCCTTGCGGCAGGCTGAGGTCCAGCAGCCAAACAAGACGCTGACTTTCTCTTTTTCAATCAACCGCTCCGCTTCGGCGGCAAAAACGTTCGGGTCGGATTTTCCATCAGCCACCACCATTTCCACCGGACGACCTAGCAGCCCGCCCTGGGCGTTAACCTCTTCCACAGCCAGGCGCATCGCATC
>JAQTLI010000327.1 GCA_028714995.1 Methylobacter sp.
GCGGACATTAGAAAAGACAGCAGGTTAACTCAAAAGGAATATTTTCAGGGCTTTGCGTTGGACGTTTTCCATCAGAAGATGGCACCATGAACCGGATGGTGCAACGGTGTTTGCCACCACTTATTTCTGCAAAGCAATGCACAGATTTAGGCAAGGCGACTTTAAGTAACTGGTAGGACTGGTGAGTATCTAAGGTGAACTGGTAAAAGCCTGCCTCAGCAATCAACGGAGTAGGTGAGCTGCTATGGCGTATAAAATTAAGAATCAGATCAATCGCTGTACGAATGTCGGTAAATGGACGACTCCACTGTTGCAGATCTTTTAAACGGATGGATTCATCCTGTTCCAGCCAGTAATGAAATTCAGGTAAGTCAAAAGAGCAGGTCCCTCCCGGGATTGAGCTGCGTTGAGCAATGCTTTGGAATAAGTCGCTTTCCATGACATGGGTGCCAATTTTTCCATTGGTAGCATAGAGTCTTTTACTGGTCTGATTTAATTGACTCAGAAGTTCTTCAAGTTTTTGTTTATTGACACTATGGCTATTGGCAATTTTATTGAGTACTTTTGCATGACGTTCGAGTTCTTTTAGTATTTCCGACTTTAAATCATTGCGTCTAAAAATTGTGATGATATCAAGCAGGATGTCAATTGCAGCGCGTTTATCGGCAACTGTCTTTCCAGTCAAGAAATGGCTGAATTGTTGGAAGAGTTGTTCCAGTCGTATGAAAACCCGGATTCGTTCATTGAGTGGGAATTCATAGGTGATATTGTTATACACAGATAAGTTAATCCTGATGATCGCTTAATGACAAATATAAATTGTGCAGTTTTTTTACTTGTTCTGCAAGTCTATAATTGGTGACTGAGTTGTCGATCAAATCATCTGCTTTTTCTTTTCTGGATTTACGTGATATCTGATTGTTTATTATGGATTGTATTCTTTCAATAGGCAGGTGATCCCGATTCTTGACGCGTTCGATCTGCATCTCAACCGGACAATCGACGACAAGAACCCGGTCAACAAAATGAACCATGCCAGTTTCAAATAACAACGGGATACAAAGAACGCAATAAGGCGCGTTCAGCTGATCAATCTCCGATTGTATGGTTTTATAGATTAAGGGATGAAGTATCGATTCAAGTTTTTGCTTCTGCTTGAGATCGGAAAAAATGCGTTCGCTAAGCTTTTTTCTATTCAGTGATCCGTCCGGATTAAGTATATCCGTCCCAAATTCTTGCTGTATCTGATCGAGTGCAGGTTGTCCTTTTTCCACAAGCCGATGGGCTATTTCATCAGCATCAATCACTGGGATATTTAACTTGGCGAAAACCTTGGCGACGGTAGTCTTTCCGCAGCCTATGCCGCCGGTTAGTCCGACCTTCAGCATGGTTTTACAGGCCTGCAGCCGTTAGATAGAGTTGATTAATGTCGTTTCCCCATAACAGGGCGATCCATCCGGCAGCCGCTAAATAGGGTCCAAAGGGAATCGGAATATTGTGGTCGCGTCTAATGAAAATGACCATGCCTGTTCCAATGACTGCACCGACCAGTGATGATAATAAAATAATAATCGGCAAGTATTGCCAGCCCAGCCAGGCGCCGAATAAAGCGAGCAACTTAAAGTCACCGTAGCCCATGCCTTCTTTGCCAGTCGCTAGTTTAAACAGATGATAAACCGTCCAGAGAACTAGGTAGCCGGCAATGGCGCCTATAATGCTGGAGTGAGCATCAGTGAATAGATTAAACAGACTTAAACACATCCCTAGCCAAAGTGCGGGTAGGGTTATTGAATCAGGCAACAGTTGGTGGTCAAAATCGATAAAGCTTAGCGTAATCAGCGACCAGGTCAGTACCAGTGCAAAAACGGTTTGCGGCGTATCGCCGAAATGCCAGGCCACTATGGCTGAGGTTATGGCGGTAAAAAACTCTATGAAGGGATAGCGCATTGAAATGTGACAGTTACATTTTGCGCATTTACCCCTTAAAAAAAGATAGCTGATGACAGGGATGTTTTGGTAAGGCTTGATTGGCGTATTGCAGCCAGGACATCGGGATAAGGGAAAAGCCAGATTAAAGGGTTCTTCTTCGGCATACTGCTTCGCTGCCCCTGCACTAATCTCCATGGACGGAGGAAATGCCGCAAGACTGCCGGTATCAGTCGCGGCCATGCTGTCGTTGGCTTGCGTTTCTTCTGGGCTGATTTGCAAATATTCGATGCAATCCTTGCGCCAGTTTCGTTGCATCATTATCGGCAGTCGATAGATCACAACATTGAGGAAGCTACCTACAAGCAAACCAATAACAGCGGCAAGCGCAGAAATAAGGTAGGGCGTATTTAAAACCATATTAAGCTGTTGAATCATGTGTTTTTAAAAAAGTGGATTTTTGAGCGTTTGTGAACGGCGCGTGTAAATATTCCTAGCCAACCGCCGCGCCCATTTTGAATATGGGTAGATACATGGCGACAATCAGGCCACCTACTAGAATCCCTAAAATAACCATAATTATCGGTTCCATTAAGCTGCTTAAGTTATCGATAAGATTGTCGACTTCTTCTTCATAAAAATCAGCAACCTTCGCCAGCATGGCATCCATTGAGCCTGATTCTTCACCGATAGCCACCATTTGCTGCACCATGTGCGGGAAAAGATCGGCTTGGCTCATGGCAAGCTGTAGTCTTTCACCTGTTGCCACTTCATCGCGCATTTTTAAAACAGCTTCGGCGTAGATAATATTGCCACAGGCTCCGGCAACAGATTCCAGCGCTTCTACGAGCGGGACGCCTGCTGCAGACATGGTGGATAATGTTCTGGCAAAACGGGCAATGGCGGATTTGTTTATAATTAATCCAACTACGGGAGTTTTTAGTAAGGTTTTGTCCAGGAAGTGATTGAATTTTCGCGAACGTTTTTTGAAATAACCAAAGGTATAAACAGCACCGACTACGATACCAATGACGACCCACCAATAATTTTGCATCCACTCAGACATGTCAATAACCATTCTGGTGAATGCCGGTAAGTCTGCGCCAAAACTTTTGAAAAGATCTTCAAATACGGGTACCACAAAAATCAGGAGAATGGCAGTGACGATAAAAGCAACGACAACAACTGCGATAGGATAAGTCAGAGCCTTTTTGATCTTCTTCTTCATGGACTCGGTCTTTTCTTTGTAGGTGGCGATTTTATCCAGCAGTGTTTCTAATACCCCTGCCTGTTCGCCCGCTTCAACCAAGTTACAAAATAACTCATCAAAATACAGCGGTTTTTTGTTAAGCGCTTCGGCTAAGGTGTCGCCGCCTTCAATATCAGACTTAATGCTCAACAGCAGCTTTTGCATGCTTGGATTTTCATGGCCTCTCCCGACAATGTCAAATGATTGAACCAAGGGCACGCCCGCGCTAAGCATGGTGGCTAGCTGTCGGGAAAAAATTGCTATATCGCCTGGCGTGATTGCCTGAGTTTTTGGACTGAATAGGGACTTGGGCTTCTTTTTGATTTTAGTAACGCGATATCCCTGCCGTCTTAACTCGGTTTTAGCAATAATCTCGTTTTTTGCAGTGATATTCCCCCCGGTTTTTTTTCCGGTTTTATCTTTTCCTTGCCAGGTGAAATCTAGTTGTTCTGTTTGGTCTGCCATTGTTATTCCTTGGTTACCCGGTCAATTTCTTCCAGGCTGGTGATGCCCAGGCGAATCTTGTTCAATCCTGATGCGCGTAAGTCATTAATGCCTTCAGACTTGGCTTGCACAGCCAGTTGCATGGCATTGCCACCTTCAAGTATGAGTCTGCGCATTTTTTCGCTCAGTGTCATGACCTGATAAATGCCGACCCGGCCTTTATATCCATTGGTGCAATGCTCACAACCTACCGGGCTAAATATTTTGAAGGTACTTAACTCGTCTTCTTTAAATCCTGCAGACGTAAGGATATTGTTAGGGAAGTTGGCAGGCGTTTTGCAGTGCTCGCACAAGCGCCGCGCCAGGCGCTGAGCCATAATCAAATTAACGGCGGAAACTATGTTGAAGGGCTCAATGCCCATCTGCATCAACCGGTTTAATGTTTGAGGCGCATCATTGGTATGTAATGTTGATAATACCAAGTGACCGGTTTGTGCGGCTTTAACGGCAATCTCTGCAGTTTCTAAATCCCGGATTTCACCCACCATGATAATGTCGGGATCCTGGCGCAGGAAGGCGCGTAAT
>JAQTLI010000328.1 GCA_028714995.1 Methylobacter sp.
CAACTCCCTTATTGCCACTCATATTCGGCGCCATATCTGACATCACCAGATTTATCGGAGCACCGTCAAGAACAGCGTACAATTGATCCATCACGGCCTGTTCACGAAAGTCTCCCTGTATAAAATCGACGCCCTCAAGCGGATCCATCGGCAAAATATCCAAAGCGATAATTTTGTCTTTTTTGCCAATAATCTGCCGTGCACGCTGGGACCATCCGCCCGGAGCCGCCCCCAGGTCAATAATATTCATCCCCGGTCTGATAATCTGGTCTTTGTCCTGAATCTCATTCAGCTTGAAAACCGCACGCGACCGATATCCCTGAGCTTGCGCCATTTTGACATATTCGTCATGAAAATGTTCCTGCATCCAACGACTACTACTTTTACTTCGTCCCATAACTCTGTTTTAGTGTAAAATTTGTGCTTTTAATTTAGGAATAAAGAGTGAACTCTGCAGAAAAGAAAAAACTCCGGGCTCAAGCGCACAGCTTAAAGCCCGTCATTATGATCGGTCAATCGGGATTTACAGCCGCAGTGCTGGCAGAGATTGAATTGGCTCTCAACAGCCACGAACTTATTAAAGTACGCATTCGTGCTGAACGGGAAGATCGCAAGCAGATTAGCGAGAAAATCTGCGCTGACACGGGAGCAGAGCTCATTCAAAATATTGGACAAATTGCTGTTATTTACAGACAAAACCCCGACAAGTAATTGAATCAGGGGTATGTCATCAAACTACCCCTGCTCCTTCAGGCTCAATTAAATATATTTGATCGAGATGATTTCATAGTCAACATTGCCGCCCGGCGTCTTAACCGTAACAACATCTTCAACCTCTTTGCCAATTAGCGCTCTGGCAATAGGTGATCCAATTGAAATGCGACCTTCCTTGATATTAGCTTCATCTTCGCCAACAATCTGATAAGTCACCTTTTTCTCGGCTTCAATATCTTCAATTTCTACTGTTGCGCCGAAAACCACCTTACCATTTGCATCCACTTTGGTAACGTCAATAATTTGCGCATTAGAGAGCTTGCCTTCAATTTCAGAAATACGTCCCTCGGCAAAACTTTGTTGCTCTTTCGCCGCATGATATTCGGCATTTTCTTTTAAATCTCCATGCTCTCGTGCGCTGGCAATCGCAGCGATAATGCGCGGACGCACAACAGATTTCAATTCTTCCAATTCAGCACGCAATTTTTCAGCGCCCTTCACGGTAAGAGGTACTTTATTCATTCTTAAACAACTCCAATAATTTTCTGGCCATGGGTGCGAATGAATTCGCGCCCACAGTATTTTGTATCAAGTCAAGCTTTTATGCAGATCCTGCAGACAATTTACGTCACCGGCATCCAATTCACCCAGCGCGTAACAGGCTGCTCTTGCTCCAGCCATCGTCGTGTAATAAGTCACGCGATGCTGTAGCGCTTCTCTCCGCATGGTAAATGAATCTGAAATGGCTTTTTTACCTTCCGTGGTATTAATTATCAGTTGAACCTGACCATTTATGATCATATCAACCGTATTCGGCCGTCCTTCATTGACCTTATAAACAACCTCGCAAGGAATGCCTGCATCCTTAAGATATTTTGCCGTTCCGCCAGTTGCGACGATCTCATAGTTTTTATCTACCAGCATTCTTGCAACATCAGGTAACTTGGCTTTATCTGCATCGCGAATACTGATCAACACTTTGCCACTGTGATTCAAGTTGACACCGGCAGCACGCTGAGATTTGGCAAAAGCCTCTCCGAAAGTTTTGCCCACACCCATCACTTCACCGGTTGACTTCATTTCAGGGCCCAACAAGGGATCAACGCCTGGAAATTTAACAAAAGGGAAGACAGCTTCTTTAACCGAATAGTAACCAGGAATGCGTTCTTCAGTAATGCCCTGTTGTGCCAAGGTTTGCCCAACCATACAACGTGCCGCAATTTTAGCCAGTGGATAACCGGTTGCCTTGGATACAAAAGGTGCCGTACGTGAAGCTCTCGGATTGACTTCAAGCACATAAATATCATCACCCTGAATGGCAAACTGGGTATTCATCAAACCAATCACGCCCAGAGCTTCCGCCATTTTAGCGACCTGCTCACGCAATTTATCCTGAATTTCCGGTGCCAATTCATAAGGCGGAAGTGAACATGCAGAGTCTCCTGAATGCACACCGGCCTGCTCAATGTGCTCCATCAAGCCACCGATCAATACCTGCTCTCCGTCATATATAGCATCAACATCCATTTCGACAGCATCATCTAGGAAACGGTCCAGCAGTACCGGCGAATCATTGGAAACGCTGACTGCCTCTTTCATATAACGCTGCAAACCCTCTTCATTGAAGACGATTTCCATTGCCCGACCACCTAAGACGTATGAAGGCCTTACCACCAGCGGATAACCCAGTTTTGTTGCCGCATTAATCGCCTGTTCAACAGAACGGGCTGTAGCGTTGGGCGGCTGTTTCAAATTCAGCCTTTCCAGCAACTTTTGAAATCGCTCACGGTCTTCAGCCAAATCAATCGAATCTGGCGATGTACCGATAATGGGCACGCCAGCCGCTTCCAATGCACGAGCCAGTTTCAACGGCGTCTGACCGCCATATTGCACAATCACGCCTTTGGGTTGTTCAATATGCACAATTTCCAACACATCTTCCAACGTTAATGACTCAAAATACAAACGATCCGAGGTATCAAAGTCGGTAGAAACTGTTTCAGGATTGCAATTGATCATGATAGTTTCATAACCATCTTCACGCAATGCCAATGCGGCATGCACGCAGCAATAATCGAACTCGATACCTTGCCCGATACGGTTAGGCCCGCCACCGAGAATAATGATTTTTTCTCTATCGGAAACCCGCGCTTCGCATTCTTCCTCATACGTCGAATACAAATAAGCCGTATCGGACGAAAACTCGGCGGCGCAGGAATCTATGCGTTTATAGACCGGACGAATGTTTTGTTTATGCCGCACATTACGCACTTCAGACTCGGACGTATCCAGCAATTTGGCCAGTCTAAGGTCAGAAAAGCCTTTGCGCTTTAATTTGTAAAGCTCCCCTGCTTTCAAGGTCGACAAGGTTTTAGTCGATAATGACTTTTCCGTGATGACCAAATCCTCAATCTGGGCTAAAAACCAAGGATCGATTTTACTGGCTTCATGCACTTCTTCCAGACTCATGCCACTACGGAATGCATCAGCGACATAGAGCAAACGATCCGGACCAGGATGGCGCATTTCACGCTGCATTTTTTCCTGAGCATCTTCCCTGTTCAAGTCGATAATTTCATCGAGACCGCTGATGCCGATTTCCAGACCACGCAACGCTTTTTGCAATGATTCCTGAAAAGTACGGCCAATCGCCATGACTTCGCCCACAGACTTCATCTGCGTGGTCAAACGATCATCCGCTTGCGGGAATTTTTCAAAGGTAAACCGTGGAACCTTGGTGACGACATAATCAATCGTCGGCTCAAACGATGCCGGTGTTGCTCCACCGGTGATCTCGTTCTTCAATTCATCCAGCGTGTAACCTACCGCCAGTTTCGCCGCCACTTTGGCAATCGGGAAACCGGTTGCCTTGGACGCCAACGCAGACGAACGCGATACGCGCGGATTCATCTCAATAATAATCATCCGTCCGTCTTTAGGATTAATGGCGACCTGTACGTTGGAACCACCGGTATCAACACCAATCTCGCGCAATACCGCCAAGGAGACGTTCCGCAGAATTTGATATTCTTTATCAGTCAAGGTTTGCGCCGGCGCTACGGTAATGGAGTCACCGGTATGCACACCCATCGGGTCGAAGTTTTCAATGGAACAGACGATGATGCAATTGTCTTTGGAATCCCGCACCACTTCCATTTCATATTCTTTCCAACCCAGCACCGATTCTTCAATCAATAATTCGTTGGTTGGCGACAAATACAGGCCGCGCTCGCAGATTTCAACAAACTCTTCCTTATTGTAAGCGATACCACCGCCACTGCCGCCCATGGTATACGATGGACGGATGACGGTCGGATAACCCACTTCCTTCTGGGCGGCCAAGGCCTCTTCCATCGTATGCGCGGTTTTTGATTTTGCCACTTCATAACCGATTTTCCGCATTGCCTGATTAAACAACTCGCGGTCTTCGGCTTTGTTAATCGCATCTTTGGTAGCGCCGATCATCTCGACGCCATATTTTTCCAAAA
>JAQTLI010000329.1 GCA_028714995.1 Methylobacter sp.
CACAGACTGTTAAGAATTTGTACCGTCTCCTCCTTACGCGCCAGCAAGGCGGTTCCAGTCAATTCCAATTCCAGATTATCTGCTGGAAACGAGGTTTCAGCCAAGACAGCAGCAACCAGACCGCTTATGTCACTCTGGTTATACTGATGCGCTGAAACATTAACAGCAAGCGTCAAGGGCGGCAAACCGGCATCCAGCCATTCCCGACCTTGACGACAAGTTTCACGCAACACCCATTCACCAATCGCAATAATTAATCCGGTTTCCTCTGCCAGGGGAATGAAACTGAGGGGTAAGCTGAGTCCTTCTGTAGGGGCTTGCCAACGGACAAGGGCTTCAGCACCGACGATACGGCCTGACGCTATATCAACTTGAGCCTGGTAATAAACACGTAGTTCGTTCCGTATAATTGCCCGGCGCAGTCGCATTTCCAACTCCATCCTCGTCCGTGCAACATCGGTAAGTTCATCAGAAAAATAGGCATACCGGCCACGACCCTGGGCTTTAGCCAGATAGAGTGCTGCATCAGCGTGCTGCAGCAGTAACTCGGGTGTTACGCCATGCTGTGGATACAGGCTAATGCCAATGCTGACTCCAATCCGTACTTCACCGTAGCTAGGAAGCTGCCAGGATTCGCTTAAGTCGGTGATGATCTCCCTGGCCACTCGGGCCGCGTCTTCGGGGTGAGCAATGTCTTCCAGCAGCACGGTAAATTCATCACCGCCCAGTCGGGCAACTGTATCGACCTCGCGCAGCCGGGAAGCCAGTCGTTTGGCGACTTGTTGCAGGAGTTGATCACCTGCTAAATGCCCAAAACTATCATTAACATCCTTAAAACGATCCAGATCCAGCATCAGCAAGGCCAACTGTTTACCCTCACGTTTTGCCGCGTCAATACCATGCGACATCCGGTAAAATAACAACAAGCGGTTAGGCAAGTCGGTAAGTGGATCGTGATGGGCGAGATATGCCATCTGTGCTTCTGACTCTTTGATTGCTGAAATATCAGCAAAAACTGCCACGTAATCAGTGACCTGACCAGACTCATCTGTCATGGAACTGATGCTCAACAGTTCCGGATACACCTCACCATTTTTGCGCCGGTTCCATACCTCGCCTTGCCAAAAACCATCAGCGTTAATCCGATCCCACATAGCACGATAGAAATCCTGATCGTGACGACCTGAAGACAGCACGTGTGGATCCTGCCCAATAACTTCGGCCTCGCTGTAACCCGTGATAGCGGTAAACGCGGGGTTGACTTTTACAATATTACGGTTGGCATCGGTAATTACAAAGCCTTCTTTGCTCTGCCCGAATACTTTAGCGACGAGTTTAAGTTGAGCCTCTGTTTGCTTGCTTTCGGTAATATCACGACCAATAATGACTAATCCTTCGCGCTGACCTTCATCGTCCAGAATTGGCACCTTGCGTACTTCGACTGTTCGTAACTGATTATCTTCATCCATAACTTGCTCTTCAAACAACACCAGTGCGCCAGTATTCCAGGCAACCTCTTCATCTTTCATATAAATTTCACACAAAGCGCACATCTCCGGATGCGCCACCATTATTTCCCTATCCGTCTTGTTTTCCCAGTCGCAGCCATGCAATTTAAATAGTCGCTTGACAGTGTCATTGGCAACCAACCAACGTCCCTCGCCGTCTTTAAAGAAAATCACATCGGGTATCGCCTCAATCAAGGAAGTCAAACGCTTACTGACAACACACAGATTAAATTCAGTTTGTTTACGCTCAGCTTCGTGGTCAAAATTATTTAACGCGTAACCGATATCCTTCGCCATTTCCACTAGCAGATTACGTTCGGCTTCGTCGAAGGCATAGGCCTCGCCTGAATACACTGTAAAAGTGCCGACAACGACTCCGTTCCTGTGGATTGGTATTGAAGCCGAGGCACGCCAACCGAAGCATGCTCCACGCTCATGCCACTGTTCCGTGGCTGGGTCGATGAGGAAATCTTGGCACCAAAACGGCTGATTCTCACGAATGGCGATGCCTGTCGGCCCGCGCCCGAACGGGCTGTCAGGATCTGTCGAAATTTCTATTTTTTGCAAATATTCGGTGCCATCGCCAAAACTGGCAGCAGGCTGTACCATTAAAGTGCCGGAATCAATAAGACCAATCCACGCCATCTTCATACCGCCAAACTGGACAGCATTGCTGCAGATCTTCTGTAACAGTTCATTCTCGTCAGCGCAACGCACGATAGCCTGACTGCATTGACTCAGTGCGGCATAAAGCTGAGTCATGCGTTGAATTTTTGCTTCGGCGATCTTGTACCCAAAATAAAAGGTAGCCAGTCCCATACCAACCACAGACAAGGCCATCATGTAAACCCAGTAATTAGCCAATTGAGTTGCTGCAATGTCATTGGCAAAGTAACCAATCCCATAATATGCACCCGACAGCGCCTGAATTGCTGTCATACACAAGATTATCGCTACCCCACGAGTTCCCTGCCGAACTGCTGCCCACGTGATAAGCGGGAACATCCAAAACCCTCTGGCTATATAACCAATACTGCCGTGGAACCAATCGAGAAAAACAACCTGCCCAACCAGAAACGTTATGCCGATCATCAGTATAGCTTCAAGCACTTGCCTCGCTTCGAACCAAATATTTTGCTCCCGCCACCAAACCAGAATCAACGGAGTAATCAGAATGATACCGAGCGTATCGCCCATCCACCAATGAATCAGATTATTAAAATAGGTATCGGAAGTCAGGAGCCCAGAAACTAGTATTGTTACAGTCCCAATCAAAGCAGCGACGATGCTGCCAACACCTCCCGCCCAAAAAATCAGGCGCAGATAATCGTGCAATGACTGAAGACGCAAATCAAACCTATCATCCCGGTTAAGCAACCAAACACCTAAAAGCGGCTCTAATGTAGCACCCACAGCAATAAATACAGCCGTCCACAGAGATTCGTTGGATATTAAATTTATCAGAAACGCCCCAAGAAACACGCTCCATGCATACCGTTTCCCGCCAATCAATAGCGCAGCCAACGACAATCCGCTTGCCGGCCAGACGACAGTGGCAATATGACTGCCAGAATAGATAAGAGACAATTTGGCCAGCAGTATATAAAGCGCGGCCACACTAAATAGCTTCAGAAGATCTGTAAGATAATGCATAGGTGAACAACGCATATGATCAACCTGTTTTTTGGTAAAAAGATTTATGAGAACTCCCGCACCAAATATTTACCCTGCTAACCCATAATAAACTTGAGAGAAGACACTATATTCGAAATATAATGCATATTGAGGCACATATAATTAAGTATGAGATATGCCGAAATTCTATTATTCTTGTTTATCATCTAAAGTCAAACTTTGCGGCCTCTCCAACTAAAAGACTGTACTTCAAACCTCGACGCGCCTTGCTATCGCCATTATCGGCAGAAAATATAGCCAGTCATTTGGCCTTATTCTTGTGTTAAGCATGAAATCTCTTGGAGATTCAGTTAAAATGATTTTATTAATAAATTTTCGCCTTTTGTTAATGGCGTGTCATTTTATGTAGTGTATTTTCTGAGGGCATCGTATGCGTAAAAATCTTCTTACCTTTATTGGGAGCGCCACACTACTCCTTATGCATCCATTGAGTCAGGCGGCCAACGATTTACCACCAACGGCCAATGTTAAAATGGGCGCGCCGGAAGAAGTATGTTCGGACTTTACTTCTCCCGAATGGCGGAAAGAACAAGTCATTGATGGCGTCAAAATACAGGCATCACAATTATGCAATCCCGACAATCCTGCTGACATTGCAGCCTTTGTAAAAGGCACTAACAATATTTCCATGGCAACGCTGATGGAGACCCAGCTCGCTGCTGATGCCATTACCATGTCTGACGATTTCGACGGCGACGGCGATCCCGATAAAATCATTATCAAGCTTGAAGTTGCCGAACTCAACGGCCATTCGCCAGACTTAAAAGGCCAACAAGTAACGACATTTGATATTGCACCAGGCATACAACCGACTTTTTGGGTTTTTGCCCCAAAAACTCGTGACATGTCCACCTTAAGTATTTACGAGCCGATAGCCAATCCACTGTTACGCGCACCATCTCCAGTGATCCGTGTCGAACAGGATGACGTGGTCTGGTTAATCCTGGAAAACACCCATTACTTGCCCCATTCAATACACTTGCACGGCATTGATCATCC
>JAQTLI010000330.1 GCA_028714995.1 Methylobacter sp.
ATATTCATGTGAAACCGCTACCTCTATCCGAAGCCATCGGCATGAGCGGGATTTTGGAAACCGGCATAAAAGTCATCGACTTGTTATGCCCCTTTGTAAAAGGCGGAAAAACCGGATTATTCGGCGGTGCGGGAGTCGGTAAAACCGTGCTGGTCATGGAATTTATCCACGCAGTTTCTGCCATCCATAGCGGTGTTTCGGTTTTTGCCGGAGTCGGTGAACGCATCCGTGAAGCTCACGAATTATGGCGGGAAATGCAGGAGGCAGAGGTCATGGACGATACCTTGATGGTATTCGGGCAAATGGATGAATCGCCCGGCGTGCGTTTTCGCGTTGGCCTGTCGGCCTTGACCTATGCCGAGTACCTGCGCGATACCCTGCATAAGGAAGTCCTGTTTGTGGTGGATAACGTCTTTCGTTTCGTCCAGGCCGGGAGTGAAATATCCAGCCTGCTGGGTCGCATGCCTGCTGTGGTGGGTTATCAGCCGACCTTGACCACAGAAGTAGCTGAATTGGAGGATCGCATACTTTCCACCCAACAAGGAGCCATCACCTCAGTACAGGCCGTCTATGTCCCCGCCGATGATATGACCGACCCTGCGGTAAGCGCCATACTCAGCCATCTGGATACCACCGTTATTTTATCCAGGGACCAGGCCAGCAAAGGAATTTACCCGGCGGTCGATCCGCTGCTCTCAAGCAGTAACCAGATGAACCGGCATACGCTGGGTGACCGCCATTATGCCGTTGCCAATGAGGTTCGCGAACATCTGGCACGTTATCATGAACTGGAAGATATTATCGCGATGCTCGGTATTGAAGAGCTGTCCGAAACCGATCGCAAAATCGTGATGCGCGCTCGTAAATTGCAACGTTATCTAACCCAGCCGTTTTCAGTTTTAGCCCAGCACACCCGACAAGCCGGGGTCTCCGTTCCGCTTGAGCAAACCTTGACCGATTGCGAGGATTTTTTAGCCGGACACTACGATGACTTATCAGAAGACCAATGCTATATGCGCGGATCCATGCAGGAACTGTAATGAACCAGTTTGTACTGAACTTGCTTGATGCAACCCACGAGCAACGAATCGCCGGAGTGACATCCTTTATAGGTGAGGATGCTTCGGGCTGTTTTGGAATCCTGCCTCATCATGCGCGATTTATGACCACCCTGGTTTTCGGGCTGGCACGTTTCCGGATAATTTCAGGAGATTGGCAATATCTGGCTTTGCCGGGAGCAGTTGTCTATTTCAACAACAATGAATTAACGCTGAGCACTCGGCATTTTCTAATGGATACCGACTTTGAACGAATCAGTTTATTATTGGAACAGCAATTGATAGCAGAGGAAGAAAACCTGCGCGTTACCCGGGAAAGTCTGCACCGAATGGAGCAGGCTATATTTAAACGCTTGCGGACTTTAAAACGCAAAACGATATAGCAGTTATGAATCAACAGCAAAACCTGAAAAAAAAGATTGAAAAGCAGGTCAATCGTATTAAAAAAGCCGAACATGACCGCCCTAGCCTTTTACCACAAACCGTCTACCTTAGTACAACGGTTCTGGTTATGTTATTGCCTATCATCGCAGGCGCCTATCTGGGGCATTGGCTGGACAGCATGATGGAAGGCTTCTCCATGCGCTGGACGCTGAGTATGTTGTTCCTTGGCATTGTAATCGGTTTTTTTAACGTGTATTTCCTGATTAAAGATTAAAGTTTCATTTAAAATCGCAGCACGAAAAATAACCGACTTATCCACCGAATTGCCGTATGTTGAGCGGACATTCTCTTTTTAAAATCATTTTCGTCGATTAAGCTACAAAAATCAGTTAGATTTGATATATCAAAGCTACCGTAGCACCCTTTATGCCTCTTGAGTACATCAATATTCACATTATTTGGGCGATCCGTTATCTTTGTACAATGCATTGATTTTATTGACTTAAATCTGACTACGAATACTTCAACAGATTTTTCTGGATTAACAGAAAAATTTCGAGGCATTCGCTGAAATCGCTGAACCCAGGATTCATTGCCATGCACCCAGAACCAGACAGCATCTAATTCTCAAATGCGAATGCCGTATGTAATGCGACTAATTCCTGCAACCATCAGAATTGTCCCATTAATGCTGCTACTGTATTTGACAGCGCCCGCAGTTGTTGCGGAAGTCTCTGTCACCGGAGTTAAAGGCGAAGCCAGGGAAAATGTTCTGCTCATGCTGTCGCTGGCCAAAGAAAAATGCGACGCACCGGAATGGAAAATTCGCGGCCTGTCTGGCAAAGCCGATGACGAAATAAATCAGGCTTTGCGGGCTTTGGGTTATTACCATCCCGTTATCAAAAAATCGCTGGCTTTCAAAGATGCGTGTTGGCAAGCGGACTTTGCCATTGACCCCGGCCCGCAGGTCGTCATTGACAATATCACTATCACCCTGACCGGCGATGCCCACGATGACCCCGAATTTCAAAAACTGCGCGATACCCTGCTAACCGCAAACGGCAACCCCCTGCGTCACGACCAATACGAAAAAATGAAAAGGAGGATTGAATCACTGGCGCTGGAACGAGGGTATTTAAAAAGCAGCTTTTCAGAAAAACAGCTGTTAATCGATAAAGCCAACAACAAGGCATACATCAAGCTGGTGTTTGATGGCGGGAAACGCATGGTGTTTGGCGATGTTATGGTTGAACAGGACATTTTGAACCCCGAGTTTGTGCAGAAATTTATTTCATTCAAAAGCGGAGACTATTATTCCAGCGAACAGTTGGCTAAAACCTACAATGCGCTGTCAAAAAGTGGCTATTTCAAGAGTGTGGATATACGCCCGGATACCGAAAATATCAAACAAAAACAAGTCCCCGTCAGCGTTAAACTTTCCCCTGAAAAAATCCATCATTACGGGTTCGGCATAGGTTTTGACACCGACATTGGGCCATTGCTGAATGCTTCTTATAAAAACCGCCGACTGAATCGCCGGGGCCATTTTCTTAACGCCAATATTGACCTTGCTCCCGTGCTGTCAACTGCAGATGCGGAATACAGCATACCTCTGGACAATCCGGCCAGCGATTTTTTCAGTTTCGGCGGCGGATTCAAACGGGAAGATACCGACACTTACAAGTCCCTGTCAGCAAAACTTTCTGCACGGTTAAAACATGATTTCGACAGCGGCTGGAAGCAGACGCTTTTTATCGACTCCGTCTACGAAGATTTCACCATCGGCCCAAAATCAAATCAGGTGCTTTTACTGGTGCCCGGCGGCAGCTGGTTGCGTTCTGTTTCCGATAGCACACTGCGCCCTACCCGAGGCCATCGCCTTGAATTTAATCTGGCAGGCAGCTACAAAAACCCAATTTCCGAGGTCAGTTTTGCACAAGGCTCGGTATCTGCGGTCTGGATGCATCCATTACCCTGGAGCGGCAAATTTATCGCCCGAACCGAGCAAGGCGCAACGCTGGTTGATCAATTTGACAAACTGCCGACATCGTACCGGTTTTATGCCGGCGGCATGAACAGCATACGCGGTTACGCTTACAAAGAACTGGGCCCTAAGGATAATCAGGGTAACGTTATAGGCGGTAAGTTCTTAAGCGTGGTCAGCGCAGAATACGAACAGTCTGTGCTCGATGACTGGGGCGTCGCGGCATTTATTGATGGCGGCAATGCTTATAATCCAGAGAATATCAGCATCAAAGCCGGTGCGGGATTGGGCGTCAGGTGGTATTCGCCCATAGGCCCGATCAGGCTGGATTTTGCAGTCCCCTTGAACGAATCGGATTCTTCGTTTCAAATCCATTTTGCCGCAGGCGCAAGGCTATGAAGAAACGCACACTTCTGATTAGCCTGATGCTCGTGCTGCTGATTCCTGTCGGCTTGATCGGATTGATGAACAGCACAATCGGCAGCCGCTGGCTGTTGCAATCGATTTTCTCAAGTTTGCCGGCACAGGCTTCAGTTAAAACCATTGATGGTCGGTTGCTCGACCATATTACCCTCTCTGATCTGCACTATCAAAGCGACACGGAAACAGTGGCTATTAAGAAGCTTGAACTTGTCTGGCAACCTTCCAGACTGTTGTTCGGTACTTTAAAAATCATTGATATAACTGTCAATGATCTGGACATTAGCCTGACTGAGACGACTTCAACAGACCAAAGCAGTTTTGACCTCAACGCCGAGTTACGGCTA
>JAQTLI010000331.1 GCA_028714995.1 Methylobacter sp.
CAATTTAAAGAATTATCTACAATAAGTGCGCCATGAGTACTTTTCACTACCCACTCATATGCAAGGAGATGGGTGATAGCATTGAGTAATACCATCTAAAAATAGCAGCATATGCTGTTACACTTTATTTATGGGCTGAATAAGAAAAGTTGACTGACTGAGTTTGACCAACAGCGGACGGCCATATCGATTTGACTAATGTTTGCTTGTTAAAGTAGATGTGCGCAGTGTTAATGTGTATTAGTGGTTGGTGATGTTTGAACAAAAAAGCACAGCAGAATCTGTCGGCTCTGGCCTTTTTATGGTGATTAATTGTAAAACCTCAGATTCAATCAGACATTTTGAAAAATTAATTCCAATTAAAAATGACATCGATTGACTCTAAACAGCCTAGGCCTTTAGCAATCATACGTTAATCAAGAATTCTTATTAGCGCAAAGGCGTTGCATAACAGCAGGCCTTGGTGTTTTCTCTTCCCCCTGCTCAAATGCGATTATGTTCAGCAACGGTGAATAGATTTCGAGCAGTTCATTCGGTAGCAACAAGAAATCGGGATTAGTTGGCTTGCCATAGTGTTCGTTACCCACCATGAAAGTTTCATAAATTAGTACTCCGCCTGGATTAAGTATTGCAGCAAGAGTATGGAGCAATGGTCGATACAGATAACGACTGACTATTATTCCATCATACCGCTGGTCTGAGTGTGGCCAATCGCTTGCTTCAAGGTCAACAATAAAAACGTTGATATTGTCTATCCCCACCATGTTTGATACCACTTGAGCATCGCGATCAATCGCATCGACCTGATAGCCTTGATTAGCAAGCCAGATTGCATGACGTCCGTTGCCACAGGCAAGGTCGAGTACTCGCCCCTCTTTACGTATCAACGGAGCGTATTTAACAATCCACGGCGATGGCTTTTCTATCAAATATTGTCCTATCATGCTATTAACGTAAAAGTTAGTGTAAGGCCTCGTCTAACGCGTCCCGTGTGATCGCTATAATTAGTGTTTATTGATTCAAGCTAGTTCAGTAGTAAGAATCTTAATGAATAGCAAGTTTTGGGGCAAATAATGTGAGATACCCTCAATTTACGGTCAAATGAAATTGAACGCTAACTCGTTTAATAAAGAGTAATTTGACTGACCGGGTCGATAGCCGAATTCCACGACTGGCAGTAGTCGGTCATAAAGCCCGTCACCAGTTTTCAATTAATGGCTGGTTATCCTTGAAAAGCGGTCATACAGAGACCGCCAGCCTTATTGCGTGTATGGTTGGCAGCCGTTTTCCGTCCATATCTCACTCGATCCTCAATGCGTTTTCCTCAGACATAGGCGCTCGAATTCCGGGTGTGTTGTTCGGCCTGAACATGTTTGCATCAAACGTAGAGAGCATCGTAGATCACTAGGCCATTAACGAGCATTTTATGATCGTCCTGGAAATGATGGGAAAGCCCCAGCGAAATCGCCAAGAGTCCTGCTGCTTGTGGGGGCAAGCTCCAGCCTGTCGGCACCACACACGATGAGGCGAGAGACTGCAAAGCCGGATCGGTTAGCCGATATTTCTGCAAGAAGGCGTCGAAACTGCTCTGCTCACCGACATGCGAAAGCTCAGTACCTGGAATGTCATAAGGAATGGCTCCAGTTTCTTCTGCTACACGAAACACTGCATCCATCGGGACATAAAGAAACTGAGCTTCCGTATCGATAAAGCATTGGATCAACCACGGACAGGCAATGCGGTCGATTTTTGGACGTTCGCGAGTGATCCATTGCATGTTTTTGCTCCTATGACTTTGCCTGGGTATCGAGCGCGGCTTTGATACCTTTGGCCAAGTTGCTGACAGAACCCGCCCCCCAATAGTGCAAAAAAACGATCTTCGGCGTTTCATTCGCCATGTGATGATGAATGGCAACGATGTTGATGCCCGCGCCTCGCAAGGCTTTCAATACGCCCTGAAGTTCGGATTCGATCATCGCGAAATCACCCTCGACGATAGCTTTCTCGTTGCTGCCGGCGAATACCGCCCAGGTATTGACACCCATAGCTTTACCTATGCTGTGGCCGTTCATTTGGGTCGTGCGCCCCAGCGTTACTTTATAAACTTCTCCTGTTTTTTCGACCGGTGTGCCGATGGTAGTTTCAATCGGCTTGGGATCAAGTGACGTTTTGGCTGCATCAAATTTGATTGCAGCCGCCGGCTTCTTGCCGCTATGAGTTTCGCGAACTTTAGCAAAAACCTTGCCGACACCGGTAGCGAGCGTCTCCAGATTGCCCATGCCGCCGATATGCATGAACATAATTCTGGGTTTATCCCAGAGAAAATGGTTGTGCAGGCCGGTGACTTCCAGACCGTTATCCAGGGCAGCGCTCATAACCGGATTAACCTGATCTTCCTGCAACACAATGTCACCCATCACCATGACTTGATCACCTACCGCTAGAAATCCAGCCCAGGAGGTCAATCCCATTGACGGGATCATTTTGACGCCTGCGACGGTGGCGTTCAGATCGGTGCGGGGTTGACTGACCTTAAAGACAGGCTCGGCCGCATCCAGCTTTCCCTTGATTCCGGTGAGCTGTTCGATTTTAACCGTATCCAATGCAGTTGGGCTATTGGATGGTTGTTGTGCAACGGATTGCCCGGAAACCCAGGCACACAAAACAATAATACCTATTTGAGACCAACGTATCGACTTCATAAGAAAACTCCATACTGGACCAGCCAGGGTTTGAGAAACAAGAACAACAATCCGGCCGCACCGCAAACGGCGATGACCGGAATGACGCCCGCCTTGTATCGGAACAGCGCCATCAAAGCGCATGCGCCGATGAGTGCGGCAATGCCGTCGAAATGTCCGGCGAAGCCTTGCGGCCAGAACACATGCCAGGCAAAAAACACGGCAAGATTAAGAATCACTCCTACCACAGCAGCGGTAATCGCCGACAGCGGTGCGGTAAATTTTAAATTACCGTGAGTCGATTCTACCAGAGGGCCGCCCGCGAGGATAAACAAAAAACTGGGCAGAAAAGTGAAATAAGTGACTATGACCGCTGCGACCACACCAGCCATGAGCGCGGCCTCTGGGCCGAACGGCAATTGGCTCCAGCCTCCCAGAAATCCAACGAAAGTGACGATCATAATCAGCGGGCCGGGCGTAGTTTCACCCAGCGCCAGGCCATCGATCATTTGTGTGGCGCTTAGCCAATGATAATGTTCCACCGCACCTTGGTACACATAAGGCAATACCGCATAGGCGCCGCCGAAAGTCAGCAGCGCCGCCTTGGTGAAGAACCAGCCCATTTGCGTCAGCGCACCGTTCCAGCCATATTGTTCGCACAAGAATCCCATCACGCCGCCCCACAAGATCAATCCCGCCGCCGCGAGTTTAAGTAGGTGCGCCCAACGGAAAAGGGCATGCTCGGGAATGGGCGTGTCGTCATCGATCAGCGCGGGGCCGTAGCTTTGTTTGGCTGCGCCATGTCCTCCGCCAACGGCAAATTTGTCAGGGGCGATGCGCCCGCCAATGGCTCCGAGGCAGGCCGCGATCAACACGATCAACGGGAACGGCGCATGCAAGGCGAAGATGGCGAGAAAGGCCAGCGCCGCCAAAGTCCACAGTACGCCGTTTTTTAAAGCACGAGAACCGATGCGATGCGCCGCAAACAGCACAATGGCGGTGACGGCGGGTTTGATGCCGTAAAGTACACCGGCAATGGCAGGTACATGACCGTAAGCCAGATAGATCCAGCTTAATAGGATCAACAGGAACAACGAAGGCAGAATAAACAGCAGTCCTGCGATCACGCCGCCCCAGGTGCGGTGCATCAACCAGCCGATATAGGTCGCCAACTGTTGCGCTTCCGGCCCCGGCAATAACATGCAGTAATTAAGCGCATGCAGGAAACGCTTTTCTGAAATCCAGCGTTTCTTCTCGACTAAATCCTGATGCATGATGGCGATTTGCCCGGCAGGCCCCCCGAAACTGATGAAGCCGAGCTTGAGCCAATACCAAAAAGCTTGTCCCAAAGTGATTGACGGTGGGGGCATTTGCGATGAATCGGGTTTATTCATGAATCGTTTCCTGAAAAGTCCTGATAAATGGCGTCAAAAATCTTTTCCGTTTCGGCGAGCAGTTCATCGTCGTCGGTCCAGCGTTGCCGCATCCCGCTAAT
>JAQTLI010000332.1 GCA_028714995.1 Methylobacter sp.
CATTACCACTGGAGCTGTTTATAGGTGAAATACCGATACTCACCCCAATGGTAAAGCTTCTATCTTCCCAGGCAAAACGAAAATCTCTGACCAAATCACGTAAATTTTCACAGGCTCGGAACGCCTCATTCAATGAGCAATTGCTCATCAACACACCAAACTCATCACCGCCCAGACGGGCTACAAAATCATGCCGCCGCGTATGTTTTCTTAACAACTCACCCAACTGCCTGAGTAGTTCATCACCTGCAAGATGTCCACAGGTATCGTTAACCACTTTAAATTGATCCAGATCCAGGTAACACAGAGCATGCTCTGAGTTATCTGCATAAGCCAATGCTACCGCCTGTTTAATATAACTATCGAACTGACTGCGATTAGCCAGGCCTGTCAAGGCATCATGACTAGCCTGATAAGCAATTTTTTCACTCAATAAGCGAGCTTCTGTTATATCTTCACCAACCAGTAATAAACTGCTTTGCTGGCTTTCATTTTCAACCAATTTCGCAGATTCTCTAACCCAAATGACCCGCCCATTCTTACAAACCTTCCTGATTTCCTGTTTATACACAAGCATAGGATTCATCAAGCACCGCTCAAATAAACCATACATGTTGGATAAATCATCATCATGAACAAAATCAAAAATCGAACAATCTTGCAATTCTTCAACGGATAAACCCAGATGTCTGGCACCGGTACGATTAACCGATAAAATACGGCCATCTTCCTTTAGATTAAACACCATGGTCGGATTATCATCATAAAGAGCAAGATAACGATCTTTTGCCAGTGTCAAAGCCTGGTTTTGTGTATCCACTGTACTAATCAAACCATTAAAGGCATCAACCAAAACCCCCAATTCATCATTATTAACTTTAACGGCCCTCAGAGAATAATCCTGGGTATCACTGATTTTTTTGACCTTATATACAAGCTTTTTAATCGGGGAGGAAATAAGCTTCAACAGTGGTGCTGATAAAAAGAAGGTCAGTATCGATACCCCAATCAGTACTAAAAATATTAGCCCGGTAAATTGTATTTTCCGCCAATATGCGGGGGTCAAATCGGCATGAATATAAACTGTACCCAGTTCCGCAGCATCTACAATAATCGGTTGGACTATCCATAAATGAGCGTCTTCAAATCGTGTCTTTTCAGCTTTAACTGATACAGGACATGTCCATTCGTTTTGCCTATTTTTCTGTAATTGTGCAAAAACAGTACCTTGTCCATCATAAAGACAAGCCACCTGCACGTATGGCAGATTGTTAAATACAGCCAAATTTTCATTGGCTAAATCCTTATCCTCAAACATTAATGCGGCAGTACTACGACTGCCTACGATTTGAGCCAGGGTTGACAAATCATCTCTGGTATTTTGCTGAAACTCTGACATCTCAAGCACTATCAAAAGCACGCCAGCAAATAATAACGATGAAACACTGGAAAATAATAAAATTAGTAGCAGTTTGTGGCTTATTGACAGATTACGAATAAATTTAATCATTGTTTTCTCCCTCAACAATTTCAGCCACTTCCAATAATTTTGCGCTGACTTTTAAACCACTCTGCTGTAACGTTTTTAGATTAATCTGTAATTTTATTTTTCCCAGTCTATTAATAAAACCAATCATTCCGCCATGCGCAGAAAACTGTTCGCCCTCACCGATGGTCAATGTTTTTTTGTCTACATCACGGATAACTGACATGCCGTTAATAGCAGGATTATCTTTAATAGAAGAACTGATATAGAGCATATGACAGTATTGCTCTTTATTGAGACTATTAAACCTGAATAGTTTAATAGGCCGCCCAAACGCGGTTCGTTTTTCGATGGGATCAATTAACTCGCCAAAAGGATCTTCACCTAAAATACAAAGATTAAAGGTTTCAGACCTATCTTCGGGCCAAGTAATAAATTTAGTGAAATTATATAAATATCCGGCTTTTATTTTATATTCGACATTCGGATCGTCAGCTATAACATGCGGTGAAAATAACAAGGCCACACAAAATGAAGCCCACAATAAACTTATATTCTTCATTTCTGCGTAGCGTATTTATTTTACAAAAAGATTAAAAACTGCAACTTGTACCTGTTCAATTCATAATGCAACCTCTTAATAAATCAAGCTTAGTTCACTATTAGAAATTTTACTATTCAGAATAAAACCTTTTCATCACCCTTATCATGTAATCATGATCAAATACACCAGCACTTTCTCTGATACTGTGCATAGCCCACATAGGATTGCCGACATCAACAGTTCGAATACCCAGCTTAGCTGATGTAATCGGACCAATCGTACTACCGCAAGGTAAATCGCTACGATGTGAATATTTCTGATACGGCACAGCAACTTGTTCACACCACTCGGCAAACATCGCTTCCGAAACACTCTCTGAGCTATACCGATGATTGGCATTCACTTTAATCACCGGCCCTTTATTAACGAATACCTTATGGTCAGGATCATAGGCCATTGGAAAATTAGGCTGATAGGCATGCGCCATGTCAGCGCTGATCATAAAACTTTTCGCCAGTGCTCTGGCAAAATCTTCTTTATCGGTTTCAGCCG
This sequence comes from Methylobacter sp., assembly GCA_028714995.1. Taxonomy (GTDB): domain Bacteria; phylum Pseudomonadota; class Gammaproteobacteria; order Methylococcales; family Methylomonadaceae; genus Methylobacter_A. The sequence goes on from JAQTLI010000332.1 coordinate 2,583, forward strand.
CTAAAGCAACGCGCTGGAGAACATCTGTAAGGAAGCTGCCATCAGCACCTCTTCTGCTTTCACTGCCAACTTCTTCATGATCAAATAAAGCACAAACCAGAGTACTATCAGCTTGTAAAACTGCACCATCAAGCAATGCCTGTAACGCAGCATGACATGAGGCTAAATTATCCAGCTGGCTATCCGCATAAAACTCGTTTTCCGCCCCCCAAAAAGTGCCTTTTTGTGTGTCATAAACAGCCAGATCCCAGGATAAAATACGCCCCGAGCCAATGCCTGCCTGCTGTTGCAATAGTGCTGAAAAACAATCATGTGGTAATTGTTCTTCAGCCAATGCAGATAATATTAAAGGTAATTCATTCTGCTTTTGCAGTTTTAAACCTTCTTCATTAACTGTCCTGTTCATGTGTATCGCCAAATTGGGCAGACGCATCAGCGGCTGATCAAACTTGACTAATAAACTGGCTATGCCGCCCTGAACATTTTTATAACTAATCCGACCGGCAAGGCTTAGGTCTCTATCGGCAAATGTCGCCAGGATAGGCCCCCCATAAACCTCAACGCCCAGCCTTAACAAACCATCCGTACCACTGGCAGCATTTGGCTTCACCCTTAGCCCGGGGGAATCGGTATGTGCACCGATAATTTTAAACCCCATTTCGACCAGTGGTTTTTGCCCCTGTATGAACAGAATAATAGAAGAGTCATCACGTACAACGTAATAACGACCACCCGGCTGCAATGCCCACTTGGCTGTTTCATCCAACTTTACAAACTGGAACGCCGCAAGCTGAACCTCGATGCTTGCAACCGCATGCCAGGGACTGGGGCTGGCATCAATAAAATCGAGTAAGTGTTGAACCTGCTGATGAGCGCTCATGATCTTTCTTTTAAGTCCAGTGCTGCAGAATTAATGCAGTAACGCAACCCTGTAGGTTGAGGGCCATCCTCAAACACATGGCCTAAATGTGCATCACATGATTTACAGGTCACCTCGACCCTGCGCATACCATGACTGGTATCAACGTGCTGAGTTACGCTATCTTCAGACAGGACATCCCAGAAACTTGGCCAGCCTGAACCTGAATCATACTTGGTCACAGAATCAAACAAAGGCGCGCCGCAACAAATGCAATGATAAATACCATCTTTTTTGCAATCGGCATATTTTCCGGTAAATGGAGGTTCAGTGCCTTTCAGACGACAAATACTAAATTGTTCAGGCGTTAATTTATGCTGCCATTGCTCGTTGTTACTGTTTTCTTTATCTGACATATTTTTTACATTTGTACCCGTTCGTGAAACGTTTATTGTACGCTTTCAAATCGGCACCGCCAAAACGGGCTAAAGATAGCATTTCCAGTAATCGTACCTTATATAAACAGATTATCGATTAGATAACATCGACTAGTTCTCATTTGTGCCTATGATACAATGTATGAATTGAAACTTTTAAACTGGCCAACGATCATGACAGAACAAATGAGCAGTGGAATAGAGTTAATGTTTGTCGGGATGGGCATCGTATTCCTGTTTCTGATCATGCTGGTGGTGGCGATCAATATCATGTCAGCACTGGTACAGCGTTATTTT
>JAQTLI010000333.1 GCA_028714995.1 Methylobacter sp.
GGTACTTGACATTCACACTCGTATTGCCGATTTATATAGCAGCCCGCATAACCAAATTCATGAACAACTGCGTTTAACCATCGAAACCATCAAAGAACGCCAGGAAAGCGAGCTGATTAACAACGCTGAATACGGCTTGCTTAACAATGAGGCGCCAGGGTTTAAGGTACAGCCGCGTACTGGCGCGCCGACACCTGACGATATGGATGAATTGATTTCCCGAGTCTGGAAAGAACCTGCGTTTTTCCTGGCTCATCCACAGGCCATCGCAGCATTCGGACGCGAATGCACACGCCGCGGCGTGCCACCCGCTATCGTCACCATGTTCGGTTCGCAGTTTTTGACCTGGCGCGGGCTTCCATTGATTCCATCCGACAAGCTTAAAGTTGTTAATGGCAAAACCAATATTTTGCTGTTACGCACCGGTGAAAGTCGTCAGGGCGTGGTCGGTCTTTACCAGCCTAACCTGACTGGGGAACTGAGCATGGGACTTTCGGTCCGTTTTATGGGCATCAATCACAAAGCGATCGCCTCTTACTTGATCTCACTGTATTGCTCGCTGGCGGTATTGACTGACGATGCGCTCGGGGTACTCGAGAATGTCGAAGTGGGCAAGTACCATGAATACAAGTAACAGCGATTTTGCGCATAACGCATCATTGCCCGATATAGAGCAGTTGACCAAGCTGGCCAATGAGCTGTTTACTGCGTTACCCTGTGACGGCTCACGTATCGGCATCGCCTCATCGGCAGTGCCGAACGGATTTACGTCACCGTTGGCGGGCACCGATAAATTGGAAATACCGCAAGGTTTCGGCCTGCCGGGAGAGGCAGAGCTGAAAAAGTTGTTTGCCCAGTCTCAACCGTCTTTCGAGAGTGTTCCAGACAGTCTTGATACGGGTCCGGTTTTCGGCAATCCGTCTCTGGCTACAGCATCACCCTTGGCAGGTTTGGACAAATCCGTGCTGGCGGACATTTTGCCGCACGACTCTGGACTGCCTGATGAGGCTCAATTGCAACAGTTGCTGGTTTCGCGCGTGCCTTCCGGAAGTGTTGACTCCAGTTCAATATCTGCCGTGCCGTCTTCGCTGGCTGATACTAGCCAAGCGGGAGTTTCACCGCAGGTTTTGGAAACAGAATTGCAAAAGCTTTTCGCTGTAAATACAGCGTCTACTGACAGCATTCCGAAAAGTGCGGCAGGCATTCCCACTCCGACGGCAACCTTCGGTTTGGCCGCATCCCTGGCTGACTTTGACGCTTCATTGATAGCGGGGCTTTCACCTGATGTCTATGGCCTGCCGGGCGAAGCTGAATTGCAAAAGCTGTTCGCGTCGTCTGGAGCTATTCCGGCAAGCGCCGGGTCGGGTTCATCATTTTATTTTCTTGATGAATTGAATACCGGCGGATTTAATGCACGATCCCCCGCTTTGGGTTCTGCCCATCCGCCTTTTGATATACAAGCGGTGCGCCGGGACTTTCCGATACTCAATGAGCGGGTCAACGGACAGACGTTAGTCTGGCTTGATAACGCAGCGACCACGCAAAAGCCGCAGGCGGTTATCGACCGAATCTCGTATTTTTATGAGCACGAGAATTCCAACATTCACCGTGCAGCGCATGAACTGGCGGCGCGGTCGACCGATGCTTACGAAAAAGCGCGGGATACCGTTGCGCGGTTTATGAATGCATCGTCTTCTGTGGAGATCGTTTTTGCGCGGGGCACAACCGAGGCCATCAACCTGGTTGCGCAAAGCTGGGGGCGGCAAAATATCGTCGCGGGCGATGAGATCGTCATCACCTGGCTGGAGCACCACGCCAATATCGTGCCGTGGAAACAGCTCTGCGATGAAACCGGCGCGAAGCTGCGCGTCGTGCCGGTTGATGAAGACGGCCAGGTATTGCTGGGCGAATATCAAAAGTTGCTGAACTCGCGTACCAAACTGGTTTCATTCACGCAGGTTTCCAACGCACTCGGCACGGTGACGCCAGCTCGGGAAATGATCGAGATGGCGCATCGTGTTGGCGCCCGTGTATTGCTGGATGGTGCGCAGTCTGTTTCGCACTTGCGTGTGGATGTACAGGCGTTGGATTGCGACTGGTTTGTGTTTTCCGGACATAAGATATTCGGCCCCACCGGTATCGGTGTCTTGTTTGGCAAAGCCGAGTTGCTGGAATCCATGCCGCCGTGGCAAGGTGGCGGCAACATGATAGACGATGTGACTTTTGAAAAAATCGTCTATCAACCCGCGCCCGCCCGTTTTGAGGCCGGCACCGGCAATATCGCCGATGCGGTAGGCCTGGGCGCAGCCCTTGAGTATCTGCTGAAAATCGGTATCGATAATATAGCGCGATATGAGCATGAGTTGCTGGTGTATGCGATGGATGCGCTGAGAAGCATACCCGGCTTGCGCTTGATCGGCACTGCCGCCGAAAAAACCAGCGTGTTATCGTTTGTGCTTGCCGGACACAGCAATCAGGACATCGGCGTCGCATTAAACCGCGCCGGTATTGCGGTACGCACCGGCCATCACTGCGCTCAACCTATCTTGCGTCGTTTCGGCCTGGAAAGCACCGTGCGTCCGTCACTGGCGTTCTACAATACCTACGAAGAAATTGACCGACTGGTCAGTGCTGTTAGACGGATTCAGGGAGGTAAAGTCATTTAACCCGTTTGTAAGTGCGACGCTTCGGTTATTTGCTGGACTCCCATGCATTTGTACAAAAGTCTATGGATGGTCATATCGGCATTTCCTGCCGGCATGACCGTTCGTAAATGGACACACAATTCAACAAAGCTTTTTTAATAAAACAGCGCCTGACTAAAACCAACTCCGCAGTGCTCTCATTGCAGCAAGCAGACAGATTCCCTTACAATTACTCCTGTTATTCATTCTAGCCGGATTATATAACCCTGGTTTTTTTGAACTCTCTTGTCATATTAAGAATTAAGCGTTGGAGACATTTTATGGGTTTTTTGCAGCATTGGTATGGTGAAGTGAGTTGCACCTCCACCTATGTCCAGTGGATAAAAAGATGAGTGCAGAGTTGATGATCGATACGTTTGAATACTATCTCCAGACCTCTCTGGTGTCGCCAATATGAGGGCCAAAGTTATCATCATCGGCGGCGGTCTGTCAGGCGCCTTGGCGGCCATGCAGCTCGCACAATTCCCGGGTGGCCCCGAAGTGCTGATAATTGAAAAAACCCCGGAGTTACTGGGTCGTGGCGTTGCCTACCAGTATGATTTTACCCATCAACCCTTGAATGTGGTCGCAGGGGGAATGAGTCTGTTTCCGGACAGGCCGATGGATTTTGTAGAGTGGCTTGAATCTAATCATTTTAAGTATAACCATCTCATTGAAAAAGTTTCGCCGCAGGAATTCATCCCAAGGAAAATTTTCGGTGATTACGTTCTCGAAAACCTGGAAAGGGTTCAACAGGAGGCTGTGGGCAGGTTGCAGATCCGTATTGATGAAGCCATTTCTATCCTAAATTTTGGTACGCGAAAAACGGTTGTACTTGCTTCTGGCAATGCATTGCATGCCGATCATGTCATACTCGCCCTTGGAAATTTTCCGCCAGCCGATCTTTTTCTCCCGGACAACCCTGTACAAAATGACCCGCATTATTATGCCAGTCCATGGTCTGACAAGGTTTATGGTCATATTGCAGGGGATGAAGATATTCTTCTTGTCGGCTCGGGGCTTACCGCAGTAGATATTGTGCTTGGGCTGATCCTGAGAAAGTTCAAGGGTAAAGTCACCATGCTTTCCAGGCGAGGACGTTTTCCTTTGCCGCATGATTTGTCACATCCACCTTTTCAACTCCTGGAGCCAGAAATTAAACACCCGCGAAAAATGCTACTTTGGATTCGTGATCTGATCAGGAAAAACTCGGATGTTCCATGGCCTTCAGTAATGGATGGTCTGCGTCCTTTCACGAAAAAGATATGGCTGAAATGGACAATGGATGAGAAAAAATATTTCCTCCGGAGAATCAGGCCCTATTGGGAAATTGCAAGACACCGGATCCCGGCAAAATCGGCAGCTCTGCTGAATGAAATGATGAATGCAGGCCAGCTGGAATTGAAGAAAGGGCATATCGTCGAAGCAATGGCAACTGACAGCGGAATCGAAATCGTCTATCGTTCCGAGCGCAAAGATATTCGTC